>CAZWNM010000403.1:0-3459 GCA_964635765.1 uncultured Planctomycetaceae bacterium
GCACCAGCAATTTTCCATTGTTTCAAACCGATCCTAGCCTTTCCCAGCCGTACAATGACGCGAATCGGAATCCGTACTTCCGCTACAGCAGCATCGAGCGGCTCGGAAACCTCGTGACGACGCGGTCGAACGTCTACGCCGTATGGATCACGGTCGGCTATTTCGAGGTGTCGCCATTGCCCACAACGGCCACGCCGCCGGTGGACGCCAATGGTAAGCCGTATTATCCCGACGGCTACCTGCTCGGGAAGGAGTTGGGCATCGATACCGGCGAAACGCAACGGCATCGGGCGTTTTATATCTTCGACCGCTCGATTCCCGTCGCGTTCCAACGCGGACAGGATAACAACATCGACAAGGCGATTTTGGTGAAGAGATTTATTGAATAAAAAGACCAATAAAAACACCACGGCATGGAAAACAGGGATATGAACCGCGAAGGGACGCTAATAAACGCAAATAGTTATTGAACGCAAAATTTTTGCCGAAAAGCATGTGACATTTCAAAGTACATTTGCGTCCATTTGCGGTTATTCGCGGTTTCTTTCTCTTGTTTTCTCCGTGGTGGTTTTTTTGACGGACCGAGAGGATTTTTTTCATGCGGCATTGTTTCGTCACCGGCGGGGCGGGCTTTATCGGCAGCCATCTGGTCGAGGCCCTGTTGACGCGCGGCGATCGCGTCTCGGTCATCGACGACGAATCGACCGGCTCGATCGAAAATCTCGCGGCCGTGCGAAACCATCCGCATTTCAGCTACACGAAGGGCGACGTGGGCGACGAGCCGTTGGTGCGGCGGCTGACGGCCGATGTCGATGAAGTGTATCATCTGGCGGCGGCCGTCGGCGTGCAGTTGATCGCGCAACACCCGATCCGCACCATCGAAACCAACATCTACACCACGGAAATGCTGCTCCGCCGGCTCGGCGAATTGATCGACGCCGGCCGGAACGTGAAATTCTTCATCTCCAGCACCAGCGAAGTTTACGGCAAGAATCCGAAGTCGCAATGGAACGAGGAGGACGACATCGTGCTCGGCGCGACCACGCGGCCGCGATGGTCGTACGGGGCGTCGAAGGCCATCGACGAGTTCTTGGCCCTCGCCTATTGGAACGAGCGGCATTTGCCGGTGTTTGTGGCGAGGTTGTTCAACGTCGTCGGGCCGCGTCAGACCGGCGCGTACGGCATGGTGTTGCCGCGGCTGGTCGATGCCGCGTTGGCGGGCGGCCCGCTGGTCGTGCATGACGACGGGCTGCAAGAGCGATGCTTCGCCCACGTTTCCGACGTCGTGCGGATGATTTTGGCGCTGGTCGCCGCGCCGGCGGCCGTCGGCAACGTGTGCAACATCGGCAGCGATCAGCCGGTAAGCATTTTGGAGTTGGCGCGTCGCGTGATTGCCGCGGTGGAGCGAAGGGGCGAGGGGCGAGGGGCGAGGAGCGAGACAAACAGCCCTCACCCTAACCCTCTCGCAAAGGGCGAGGGGACTCGGCTTGAGATTCAATTTCAGAGTTATGCGGAAGCCTATGGCAACAATTTCGAGGATTGCCGCCGCCGTGTGCCCGACCTGTCGAAATTGCGACGCCTGACCGGCCTGCAAGCTCAATATAGTTTGGACGACATCATTCGCGAGCTTGTCGAGGTGAAGGCCGGAATTCGTGGTCAGTGACCAGCGACCAGTGAGTGGGCAGGCCGGTGCCGCTCCGTTGCAAAGCTGAAATGAAACCACCCATAGGGGCTATGTTTCTGGCCGAAACTGGCATCGAATTCCCCTCCGAAGACTGATCGCTTTTCTGTCCGCCGTCAGATTCTCGCTGAAATCCAAATCATTTGCTTGCTTTACCTAACTTGCCCAATTAGAATCAGTGGTGTAGACATACATGAACTCTAATCGCGCTCCCCGCGTTTGATCGACAACGCGACAACGTGGGGGCGCACCGGACAATTTTCTTCCCTCGATCTGGAGATGACACTCATGCGTTCTCGAGGATTCGGCCTTTTAGCTGCTCGGCTGCTTGTGACGGGAATGTTGGCATTGGTCACGACCGCGGCGGTTGCACAGAGCGGCGGCTCTACTAGTACTAGTGGGAACATCTATTCCGGCATCAATGTCGATGCGGCGGGCGTGTTGCACAAACAAACCGTCGCCGATCCCGGCGGACTATTGATGCGGGAACGCGTCGTCGCCGCGCGGTCGTCGCTCGACCCGAACCTTGCCGCGTATAGCAAGATGCGGAAGATTTCCTTGAACCGACTCGAGCGAGCCATTCTCGATCACCAAAACGTCGTGACCGACGAAATGCGTTATCTGGCCGGTTTGCAGCGCGTTCGCTACGTGTTCTATTATCCCGAAACGAAGGACATCGTCCTTGCCGGTCCGGCCGAAGGTTGGACCCTCGACCCGGCCGAGCGCGCCGTCGGTCTCACGACGGGTCGGCCCGTCGTGCAGTTGCAAGATTTGATCGCGGCGTTGCGAACGTTTTCGGGCGACGGCTCGGCGGCCGGAAAGTTCCCGGAGATTTCCTGCTCGATCGACCCGACGAAGGAAGGCCTGACCGCGAAGGACGCATTCCTGCGTTCGAGCCGGCCCGACCCGAACGATCCGACGCCGTATGCCGAATCGCTTCGGAATAGCCTCGGGCTCCAAAAGGTGACGATCGGCGGGGTGTCGCCGAAGACGCATTTCGCGCAAGTGATGGTGGAAGCCGACTACCGCATGAAATTGATCGGCATCGGCCTCGAACAGCCGCCGGTGAAGATCGTCAGCTACGTGGCGCGTGCCAAGCCCGGCGAGGGCGGCGCCAACGGCCTGGCGCGTTGGTTCTTCGTGCCCGACTATCAATGCGTTCGCCAAAGCGACGATAAGATGGCGATGGAATTGGTCGGCGACGGCGTGAAATTGGTCGGCGAGGACGAAATGGTCGGTCCGAACGGCGAGCGTCACGTGGTGAGCGGACGCGGCAATAAGTCGAGCAAGGCGTTCGTGACCAACTTCACGAAGAGGTATCCGGAATTGGCCGAGCGTTCGCCCGTTTACGCCGAACTCCGCAATCTGATCGACGTGGCCATCGCCGCCGCTTTCATCGAAGAGCAAGGCTACATCGCGAAGGCCGGCTGGAAGATGGAATTCTTCGGCAGCGAAGAAAAATATCCGATCGACGTGTACGACATTCCGAAGACGGTGGAAACCGCGGTGAACGTGATTTGGAAGGGCACTACCCTGATGACGCCCATCGGCGGCGGCGTGACCATTCAGGTCGCCGAGGCGTTGCAAGAGGAGCAATTGCTTTCCGACAGCGCCGGCAAGGTGTCGAAAACCCGCGAGTCCGTCCGCCCGAATCTGACCGGCGACCGCTGGTGGTGGGATTAACCTCCGCTGTTGCCTCCATGTCCCAAAGGGAATAGGGAAGAAATTATTCCTAGCCGACGGTCACGACGCGAACGTCGCACACGTTCGTCTGCGTC
>CAZWNM010000404.1:0-3454 GCA_964635765.1 uncultured Planctomycetaceae bacterium
AAAAGTTCTTGACGTGGCTGACGGCCGACGTGCCCGCCTCGGTGAAATGCCGCTGATCGGCGCGGAGTTTGCCGGAGGAGAATTCGAGCCGGCCGCTGTCGCCGGTTTCGACCCAGCCGTCCTCACCTTCGTAGCGGACGCAGCAGGTGCCGAGTCCCATCCATTTATCGTCGCGCATGACGAGTTTCAAGCCGTCGTCGTAAGTGGCGACGCAGCCACTGCGGGTCGGCCTGTAAAGGATGGGCAGTTTCTCGTCGTTCGTGCCGGCCCAGTTGCAAAGATCGACGGTGTGCGCGCCCCATTCGAGAATGCCGCCGCCGTGAAAGTCGAATTGGCCGCGCCAGCCGCCGTCGATATAACTGCGGTTGTACGGACGCCACGGAGTCGGGCCAAGCCACAAATCCCAATCGACCGTGTCCCTGTTCGGCTCGGGCTGGGAGGGAAGCCAATCGTGACTCGTGGCCGGATACAGCGTGTTGGCGTGGACGGCGGTCATCTTGCCGAGTTTGCCGTCGCGGCAGAGATTTTTGGCAAAAATGAAATTGGCAACGCTCCGCCGTTGCGTGCCGGCCTGATAAATTCGGCCGTAACGCCGCATTGTGTCCGCCAATGCCAAGCTCTCCTCGATCGTCATCGAGCAGGGTTTTTCGCAATAGATGTCTTTGCCGGCCTTGGCGGCATTGATCGAGGCCATCGTGTGCCAGCGGTCGCCGGTGGCGATCAGCACGGCGTCGATGTCGGCGCGGGGAAGCATCTCGCGGAAGTCGCGGTACATTTTGACGCCGAGGCCGTACTTTGCCTCGGCCCGGTTTTTCACGTTTTCACGGCAGTCCTTGCGAACATCGGCGATGGCGACGACCTGCACGACCGGCTCATCCATCATGCAGCCGATGACGTAGCCGCCGCGATCATGGATGCCGATGCCGGCCAATGCGATTCGTTCGCTGGGCGCAACCGCGCCGTCGAGGCCCAACGCTCGGCCGGGAACGACCCAGGGCACCGCCGCCGCGACGCCTGCCGCGGCCGCGGTTTTCAGAAATTGACGACGATGAAACGGCGATTCCGTGGAATGCATGAAGCACCTCGTGATCCTATGATTTTATCGGGAAGGATTTTTCATGGGGCGGGAGATGATAATGAGGGGCGGAAAGGCGGGGCAATCACCTATCGCGTTTTCGCAACGGCGATCCGCTAGGGCGAACGCAGTCGGCACACTCCGCGTGTCGAAAAAACGGTCAACGCCGAAATAATCCTGCAACCTAACCACCGGCCCGAACCAATATAACCGAGATCGCTTGCTATTTTGCGCAAAACTATCGCGTTTTCGCGCAGTCAGGGACGCGCGGGCGGAAAGCTCACCGCGCCGTGGCACCCTGGAAGCAAATGCGTGCAACTTGTTCACGACTCTATCGAATGCTATGATTGCGGCGGGCAAAACGGGTTCTCTGGTCGAGAGAAAACGCCACGATTGCATTTCGACTTTCGGCGGCAGAGTTTGCTGGCCGTTTGATTGCGCGAAGGTTCATTGGCAATGTAGGACACAATGGCGCAACCGATGTCGTTCACTTTCGGCAAGCAGGATTTAAGGCGTTGCAGATGGATTGAGCGGGCGGCACCACGTGGTTTTGCTATCACGTTTCCCCACAGATGAACAACACGGTCCTAACTCGCGGCCCCGCGCCCAAACGGCGAGGAACGCTATAGAACAATGTTCGATCGCGTCAAGCATATGCTGATCAAGGAATTCATTCAGGTCTTCCGCGACCCGCGAATGAGAATCGTGATTTTCTTGATCCCATGCTTCCAGGTCATTGTGATCGGCTACGCCGTTTCAACCGACGTCAAAAACGTTCGGACGGCCGTCTACGATCTCGACAACAGCCAGGCGAGCCGCGACGTGGCGAAACATTTCAGCGACTCGGGCTATTTCGATGTTGTGGCGCAGGCACACAATGAGGCGGACGTGGATCGGCTGCTCGACCGCGCCGATGTCACCGCCGTGTTGCGATTCGACCACGGTTTCGCCGAACGATTGAACGCCGGCCGCACCGCTCCGCTGCAAATCCTCCTCGACGGCGCCGATTCCAACACGGCCAGCATCGCGCTGGGCTACGCCACGAAAATCGCCTCGGCCTATTCCTCGCGGATTTTGGCCGAACGGATTGATCGTTCGCTCGGCGCGGCTGGCAAGCTCGGCAACCGCGAGCCGCGTGCAATGACGCGTGCCGACGAGCCTGCGGAATTGCGCGGCCGGGCGTGGTTCAACGAAAACCTGGAAAGCCGCAATTTTTACGTGCCTGGTGTGTTGGTGGTGGTTGTCACGCTCGCCACGCTGCTGTTGACGAGCATGGCCGTCGTGCGCGAGAAGGAAATCGGCACGATGGAGCAGATCATGGTCACGCCGATTACGCCCGTCGAGTTTATCCTGGGCAAAACCATTCCGTTCGCCATCATCGGGTTCGTCGATGTGATTCTCGTGGTGTTAATCTGCGTGTTTTGGTTCGAGGTGCCGATCCACGGCAACGTCTTCCTGTTGTTTTTGGGCACGGCGTTTTATTTGATGACGACGCTCGGCATCGGGTTGCTCATTTCGACGGTCAGCGAGACGCAACAGCAAGCGATGATGACGACTTTCTTCTTTTTCTTCCCGGCGATGCTGCTTTCCGGCTTCGCGTTCCCGATCGCCAACATGCCCGAGGTCGTGCAATGGATGACATTGGTGAATCCAATGCGCTATTTTCTCGTCGTGGTTCGCGGCGTTTTCTTGAAGGGCGTCGGGCTGGAGATTCTTTGGGTTCAGATGCTGCCGCTTTTGGCAATGGGCGTCATTACCTTATGGCTTGCCGTTCGGCGATTCCACAAGACGCTCAAGTAGCGCAAGCGGGCTGAATTTGCCGCGTTTTTTGATGAGATTGACGCGAGCGTCTGCGTTCGATACGATATAAGGAGTGGTTATTCAGCCTAGCAGGATTGACTATGCCTACTATCCTTCGGCTTGGTCCCTACCGACTGTTTTTTGTATCGTTGGACTCGTCCGAACCACCTCATGTTCATATACAACGGGAAAAAATGGCGGCGAAGTTTTGGCTGGAACCTTTGGCGTTGGAAAAGGCCGGCGGATTCAAGCCGCACGAGTTGAACGTCATCGGCAAGCTGGTGGAAGCAAATCGCGAGTTCTTATTGGAGCAATGGCATGAGCACTTTGGCGGTTGAAATCGTTGAGGCAAGAGCGCAGAGCATTGAAATCGACGAAGATCGTCTCGTGGTCGATCTTATGGACGGAAGAACCGTCAGCACGCCGCTGGCTTGGTATCCTCGTCTTTGGCATGGCAAGCCGGAGGAACGATCACATTTCGAGATTATCGGCGATGGCGCTTATATTCACTGGCCCGAGTTGGATGAAGACCTAAGCGTCGGCGGAATTTTGGCCGGCCGGCGTTCCGGAGAAAGTCTT
>CAZWNM010000405.1:0-2296 GCA_964635765.1 uncultured Planctomycetaceae bacterium
CGGCGAACGTGATTTTCACGTCGTCGTTGTCGGGATTCGCTTCCGGCGCCGGGCGGCCGAAACTCGCCGCCATGTGTTTGTTCAACTCGGGCAACAGGAACGTGCGGCCGTCAAGCTGAAGCCGCTGGATCGCGTTGTTGATAACCGACTCGTTAATCTGCACGCTCGCCAGGCTGTCGCTTGGCGCCAGCGGACGCGGCGTGAAACCGCCCAATTGGTCTTCGCCGCCCACGCGAAGCCGCATCGTGATCCGCTCCTCGGTCGTTTTCGCGTCGATCAACAGCGGATCAAGCGCGAGCGAATTCAACGGATCGAAAACCTGGCGGTTCAATCGCTCGACCACATCCGAGAATCGCTCGTGGGTTTCGGCGTTCACCCGTTCGGTCACTTGCTCGGTGATTTTCTGTTTCGCCTCTTCGTTGGCCGCCGGCTTGTTTTGCGCGTACTGTTGTTTCGCCAGAGAGTCGGTGAGAAAGCCGAGGACGGGCACTCGGCCGGTCACGGTGTCCACGCCGACAAGTTGCGTGTCGTTTTCCACGCCCACCTCCACCGGCCACAGGCTAATGCATTGCATGTCGATTTCAACCGGCTTTTTGGCGATATAGCGCGTCTCGGTGTTGCTGTGAAACCGCGCCGCACCGGCGTCCGTTTGCGTATCCGCGACGATTTGGCCTTCCACCACCAGGGCGATACGGGCACGATGCTCGTCGGGCAACATCTCAATCGTAATCTCCGACGCCATCGTGGTTTCGCCTTGCGTCGGGCGGCCCTGCACCACGTCGCTGATGACGCCGTGCTGAACTTTTTGCTCGGGAATCAAACTGTTGGCCAGCGTTCTGGTGAGCGCAAGGCGGACATTCGCGTTGCGATAGTGCAGATCGACGCAATCGGCCAAGCGACGTTCGGCCTCGATCGGCGACATCGCAAGGTTTTGATAATCGAAGGCCAGCCGCCTGGCGTCGCTCATCAAATGGCTCCGTTCGAGTTGCTCGATGTCGCCGAGCAATCGGCCGACGCCGATCGGCTCGACCGCAAGCCGCCGCACTTCCGTCAGATAGGCCGTCGCCTGGTCGGCGGCCAGAAACTTTCTTTGGTCCACGGTCAGCGGCAATTGCGTGAATCGGACGATCGCCCGACGCGCGATCTGACGGAATGGTTCGTCTTCCGCCGCCGGCGCATTTTTGCCTTGAAGCCGCTGCTTGAGGACGTCGGACAACAGATATTCGCGCCACGCCCGGCCCGTCGGCGAGTCGCCGGTCAAAGCGTCGATCTCGGCCAGACAATCGGCCAATTTTTTCGTGTCGAGCTTGCACGAGGCCGTATCGGCGGGCTGCCGTTTGAAAAGCGGAGCGGCACAACGCCAGATGTCAATGCGGCGCGTGAGCGCATAGCCGGCCCGACACCACTTGATCGCGAGCGATTTGTCGGAGAGCCGTTCGGCCTGTTGCGATACTTGGCCGTTTAATTTGGACAGCTGATCGAGCGCGGCCGTCGCCTGATCGGGACCGGCTTCCACGGCGGGCCCCAGCGCGCGAAGTTGCCGCAACGCCTCGGCCGCCCAAACGCCCGCCGGCCCTTTGCCAACCAATTCGTTCAGGCTTTCGATAAACGCGTTCGGCTCGCGCCACCGCGATTCGGCGGCGTACGGAGCGGACGGAGCAACCGGTTGCGGCTTCGTGGCGGGCAATGCGGCCACAGCTTTTGGCTCGGATTTTCGTCCGGCCCATTCGGGAAATTGCACGGGCTGAATCGGCTCGGCTGGCATGGCCGACTGTTGCCTCTGAAGGTCTTTGATCGGCGTCATGCGCTTCATTGGCCATGCCGCATATGCATCATCGCCCGCGGTCGTCACGGCCTTGTCGATCTTCTCGACAGTTTTTACCGGTTGGTTGGAAGGCGAGGCTATGGTCGGCGCGTCAGACGATACCTCAGGCTTGCTGGAAGATGCTTGGGCATCGGAAACTTGCTCCGACAGTTTGGGTTCAGTCGGTTGTGAGGCGATTTTTCCGGCAACGTCGGCCGGTATGGAGTCGGCCGGTATTGCGTTTTCCGCAGTCACTTCCATCCTTGGCAATTGCGATTTTGACAATGCCGCATCGGTCAATTCCAGCCCGGCGTTCGTTTTTTCCAGCTCGGAAGATGCAATTTCCGTCGTCGAATCATCATTCTGAAGATTGATAGATTGGTGAATTTGCGCAGAATCTACAGTGTGTGTAATATCTGACTGGATTTCCCAGAGCCACGGGGAAACAGATGCCAGTGCGAAAAGGCATACCAACAGACATAAAGTGGGTAA
>CAZWNM010000405.1:2306-3436 GCA_964635765.1 uncultured Planctomycetaceae bacterium
CTGATGCATTACTAGTTCCCCGGCTGCCCATCATCCCGATGACTGTAGAATCCTGTATCCGATAAGATCGGCTTTCCAGCGGGGGGAAGTCCATTGAATAGGGACTAGAGACCAGGGTTAGCGTTCAGGGATAAGAAAATCGCAAGCGGCTGGTTTCTAGCCCCTAGCCTCTAGCTATCACGCCGAGCGCTGCTCGGGATACTTGATCCGGCCGTGATAGATCGACGTGAGCGACATCACCATGCTCTTTTCGATCGTGCGAAGCTCGCGAAGCGTCAGACCGCTTTCGTCGAACTGGCCGCCGTGCAGACGATACTCGGCTAGCTCGCGCACCAGGCTTTCAATGCGTGCCGGCGTCGGATCGACCAACGTGCGGCTCGCGCTTTCGACCGCGTCGGCCAACATCAAAACGGCCGCCTCTTTCGTTTGCGGCTTCGGACCCGG
Organism: uncultured Planctomycetaceae bacterium; assembly: GCA_964635765.1. Taxonomy (GTDB): domain Bacteria; phylum Planctomycetota; class Planctomycetia; order Pirellulales; family Thermoguttaceae. Next base: position 2,751 of record CAZWNM010000405.1, read on the forward strand.
ATAGCGATACGAGTTTTCATCGACCTCGGCGGCGTTCGGATCGGCCAGTTGCTGTTCGGTCGCGCGATCGTAGAAAAACTCGACCCGCGTCGTGCCGTGATGCTGCGCGATCAGGTCGATGATCGGCTGCGGAAGACGATGTTGCCGGGCGAGGTCGGCGCCGTCCTTAATGTGGGCGATAATCACCAGCGCGCTCATCGCCGGCGCCAACGCCTCGTGGCGGCTGTCGTCCGGCCCCTGATTTTCCGCGAAATAATCCGGCTTGAGCATTTTGCCGATGTCGTGGAAATACGCGCCGACGCGGACCAACAGCCCGCGGGCGTAGATGCTGTCGGCCGCTGCCTCGGCGATCGAACCGACCGTGATGGAATGGTTGTAGGTGCTCGGCGCGCGGCGCACAAGCTCTTGAAGCAGCGGATGGGCGACGTCGCCGAGCTCCAAAAGACTCAAGTCGGTCAACACGCCGAAGAAATGCTCAATGAACGGGAGCAAGCCGAGGATGATGAAGCCGGCCGCCACCGCGCCCGCACCGTCGATGATCGCCTCGCGCCCCAAGGGCCAGTCGAACGGCTGGTCGTCGATGATGCCCAAGCACAACCGCAACACGACGGCGACAAGACCGGCGAACAGGCCGACGTAAATCAGTTTGCTGCGGTTGCGAATGTTTCCCAAGTTCAACACGGCGG
>CAZWNM010000406.1:0-3423 GCA_964635765.1 uncultured Planctomycetaceae bacterium
CTGGTGGACCTCGACCCGCAAGCCCACGCCACGCTGCATTTCGGCATCGAGCCTGCGCCCGACGAGCTTTCCGTCTATCATCTATTGACCGGCAAGACGAAGCTCGGCGAAGTGTGCCGATCGGTGGGCGAAAACCTCCTGCTGGCGCCGTCGAGCTTGGATTTGGCGGCGGCCGAGTTGGAAATGGTCAGCATGATCGGCCGCGAAACGATCTTGCGCGACAAGCTCCGCGACAATCCGCCGGCGGTCGATTATCTGTTCGTCGATTGTCCGCCTTCGCTTGGCATTTTGACGCTCAACGCCCTGGCGGCCGTCAGCGAAGTTTTCATCCCCTTGCAGCCGCACTATTTCGCCCTGCACGGCCTGAGCAAGCTGCTGGAGACGATCGACCTCGTGGCCGAGCGGCTCAACGACCAACTAAAACTTTCCGGCGTCGTGCTTTGCATGTACGACGGCGGCACGCGATTGGCCGTCGAGGTCGGGCAAGACGTGGACGAGTTTTTCCAAAACGCCCGGGGGCAAGCGACGCCTTGGGCCAACGCTCAGATGTTTCAGACTCGCATCCGTCGCAACGTGCGATTGGCCGAGGCGCCGAGTTTCGGCAAGTCGATTTTCCAATACGCCCCCGATTCCCACGGCGCGGAAGATTATAAACTGTTGGCGGAGGAAATCGCGCGAATCGAAACTGCCGCAAAATAAAAATGCACCACGGAGTCACGGAGGACACGGAGAAAAAAGGGAAAGAGAGAAAAAGGAAATTGAAACGCGGATGAACGTACAAAGTCATCTGTGTTTCCCCACACTTATCCTTTATCATCTCTCCTCCATTCTTTTCTTTTTCCGTGTCCTCCGTGACTCCGTGGTGCTCTCTTCGGTATTTTTTATTCCGCCGGGGCTAAGGCCAATTGACGCAACGATTCCAACACGGAAAGCACGTCATCCCGCGCGATTTCTTGCCAGCCCGTGATTTTGTGGCTCAAAATCGCCAGCTTCATCAACTCGAACGCCTCTTTCAAGTCGGTCGGCAACGGCGGCAACGCCTCGAACGGACGCAACAACGGAGCGGACGGCGCGTCCATCATCGCGGAACTTTCGGAATTGGACGCGGCCGACGCGTCGGCATCGAACGGCGCCGGCTCGGAATCATCGTCCGATTCGTCGGTCTGACGCACTTCGCCCAACGACTCGGAAATCACGGCCGACGGCATGTCATTGGCCGCTGAAACGTCTTCGTCCCATTCGGAAGCGACAACGTCGGCGTCGCGCGGCTTCAAGTCGGGATCGCCGCCGAGGGCTTCCCATCGCTGGTTGCGCATTTGCGAAACCGACCAGCCGTTTTGCACGGCGCCCTCCAGGTACATTTCAGCGTCGGTCCAATCGAGCGCCGCTTGAAAATGGCTCCAAAACAAGCCGGCATATTGGGCGTGGGTTTTGCCGAATCGCTCGTACACGCGGCGCAGCCGGCCGACGTGCTGCGGCGTCACGGCGCCGACCCGTTGGCTCCATGCTTCGTCGGTGAAACTCGCCGCCGGCGCGTCGGCCGCTTGCATCGCGGCTCGCCATTCGAAAATGATGCGGCCTTTTTCCCAATTCGTGGTGCTGACCAGCCGATTCCAACGGCCGACGTACTCCAACGACGCCTTGCTGACCACCATTTCATCGCCACGTTCATCGCCAACGACGGCTTGTTCTTCCATTGCAGCTTGTTCTTCCATGTGTGCCGGATTCCTACAGAGAGTTGATTGCCCGCGTGCAATTCATTCTATCGCCGACATCAGCCGATTCTCTAGGCGGTGGGCGAATGTTGCCGCGTGAATTGCCAAAAACAGCGTCGCAACGCGGCGAAAACACGGCGTTCCACCCGAGCGCGTGGGTTTCGTTCCAAACCGCCGCAACGTGGAAAACCTGTCGATGCGTTGCTTTTCCGTCGGACACCTCGGATAATCTACAGACGAGGAGTTCGAACGCCATGCCGATTCATTTGCCGCCGCTTTCCCGCCGTCGCTTCTTAGCCGGCACGCTGGCTGCCGGCGCCGGCGCTTTGACACCACAGTGGAGTTTCGCCGAAAAAACGGCCGATTCCGAACGGCTTCTGTTTCTGTCCGATTTGCACGTCGGCAGCCGGCGCGAAGACGAACTGCACGGCGTGAAACCGGCCGCGACGTTGTCGCAAGCCGTTCAAGATGTTCTCGCCCTGAAAGAGCGGCCCACGCGCGCGATCGTGACCGGCGATTGCGCGTTCCTGCACGGCGAAGCGGGCGACTATCGGCTCTTGGGCGAATTGATCGAGCCGCTTCGCAACGCCGACATGGAATTCCACTTCACCCTGGGCAACCACGACAGCCGCAGCCGCTTTTTGGCCGCGTTTCCCGACGCCCAAAAACTCGCCGATGCCAAATCAAAATCGCTCGACAAATATGTTTCCGTGCTGGAAACGCCGACGGCCAATTGGTTTTTCTTGGATTCGCTGCGAAAGACCGGCGAAAGCTCGGGCGAATTGGGCAAGGCGCAACTGCAATGGCTGGCCAAGTCGCTCGACGCCCGGCCCGACAAACCGGCCCTGCTTTTCGCCCACCATAATCCCACGCGGCTGACCAATCATGCGATGCTCGACACGGCGGCATTTTTCGACGTGATAATGCCACGAAAACAAGTGAAAGCCTTCCTGTTCGGCCACACGCACGCTTGGCGCGTCGCCCATCAGGCGGGCGTGCATCTCGTCAACATTCCCACCACGTCGTGGCTGTTCGGCGATCAGCCGCGCGGATTCATGGCCGGGCTGCTCAGAAAAGACGGCCTCTCGCTCACGCTTCATACGCTGGACCCCAAGCATCCGAAGCATTTGGAGAAGGTCGAATTGGCGTGGCGGTAAAACCAACAGCGAGCCCGCTTCTTACGCTTCCCGCTCGCCTATTTTTTCACGCCGACGACCGGACGACGCATCAAGCACGACCAGCCGGCGAAGGTTAGACTCGCATTGGAGCTTTCGAGCCGGGTGGGGCGAAGATGCACGAACTCGAAAAGCCGGCCTAGTTCGTTGCGAATTTCGTCTTCGGTCACTTGCGGCGGCCCTTCCTCGACGTTCTCCGTCGACGGCGCCCCAGCCAAACAGAAATAATGCGAGCCGGGCTTGGTCACCCGCCATAGCACGTCGAGATAGCGATCCAAATACTTCCGCCGCAGCGCATGATAAACGCCGGATTCATAAACGAGATCGAACTGGCCGCACGTTTTGGCGAAATTGAAAATGTCGTCATGCACGAACCGAAGCATGACATCGGCTTGTTCCGCCCGAAGCCGCGCCCGCTCGATGGCGATCGGCGAACAATCGATCACCGTCAGCTCGAAGCGCCGCTTGGCCAGCACGACGGCGTCGGCGCCGGTGCCGCAGCCGATCTCCAACACGGTTTGCGGATGCAGCGG
>CAZWNM010000407.1:0-3422 GCA_964635765.1 uncultured Planctomycetaceae bacterium
GCGGCAGGAGTGCCACAAGGCGACCGATTGCCACGGATCGAGCTGCACGCCTTTTTCAGCAAACCGGCCGGTGACATGATGCGCCAGCGCGAGGTCCATGTTGTCGCCACCGACCAGAAGATGGTTGCCGACCGCGATTCGACGCAGCGTCAGTTCGCCTTGCTCCTCAGCCGCGCCGACTAAGGTCAAGTCGGTCGTGCCGCCGCCGATGTCGCAAACCAAGAGCGTATCGCCGAGCGAAAGCGCGCGCCGCCAGCTGTCGCCGACGGCGGCCAGCCATGCGTAAACCGCCGCTTGCGGTTCTTCCAATAAGACCAAGTCGGTGGGCAGGCCGGCGGCCAACGCGGCTTCGCGCGTCAAGTCGCGCGCCACGGCGTCGAACGAGGCCGGCACAGTCAACACTACATGTTGTTGGGCGATCGGCGCCTCTGGATGCGCCGATTCCCATGCGCCGACCAGATGTTCCAGATAGCGTTGGGCGGCCGTTACCGGCGAGACTTTTTGGAACGAAGAATCGTCCGGCGCGTTCCACGGCAAGATTGGCCGGTGGCGATCGACGCGGCTATGGCAAAGCCACGACTTGGCCGCGGCCACTGTTCGGTCGGGCGATTCGGCGGCCTGGCGTCGCGCGAGTTCGCCCACGACGAAATTGCGACCGACAGCCCAAGACAAATCGAAAACGCCGCCACCGGCTTGGCGCGGCGAGGCCAAATACAAAAAACTCGGCAACGCGTGATGTGATTCCGACGTGCCGGGCGCGACAAGTTGCGGAATAGGCAGCAACTGCAACTGCGGCTGTTCCGCATCGAGCGGTACGTAAGCCAGCACGCTGTTGGTCGTTCCGAGGTCAATGCCGATGGAGTACATGCGAGGGTTCAGAGATCAGGAGGCGAGCGGGGTGCGTAAGCGCCCTGTTCTGTTTGGTCAGCATTCAGGGGGTCGGTTTTCCGTTGACCGTCATTTCCACAACAACTCCGACATTCCGACCGCCAGGGGCGCAAAAATCATCAGCGGCAACCAAGCGGCCAGCGAAGGGGTCAACCAAAACACGTCGCCAAGACTCCTGGCGCCGTCTTCGATAAGCATGAACGCAACGGTCACCATCATGCAAATCGCCATCGCAATAAACACATTGCGGCTTTCCCGCGTCACAATCAGCGGCAAACCGAGAAATAACAGCGTCATGTCCAAAAAAGGTTGCAACAGTCGAGCGTGGATCGCCACGCACACGGCGGCACCGAAGTCCAAGCTCGGGTTTCGCAAATCCTTAATCATTTGGAGCGTTGACGACAATTGTTTGAGGCTTTTGCCGCCGGTTAAGTGGTCGAAATCCACGTCACTCGCCAAGAAACACTGATTCGGCTTGAGCCACGTCGGAACGTCGTGCGGCGTAATCAGCACCGGCTGAGCGTCCAGGCATTTTGACGGCCGGGAGTTTAGGTCTGTCGGCTGCCGTACGGCGTCGAGCAAATACCCGCCGGGATGATCGTCTTTGTCGATCGCGGTGAAATCAAACGGCGTGTTGGGAGTGTCCTTCCAAGCGATTTGGGCGTCATGCCAGGATTTGCCGTGATAATTTCCAGCGGGCGAAAGATAAAAAGCGTTTTCCGCCGTCAACTCGTTGCCGTACTCCGACAAGGACGACCTTGGCATTCGAAAACAAGGTTCTTGGATTTGCTGCGTGCCGGCAAGGCTGCATTGGCCGTCTAACAACACATTAGTACGGCCGTCATAACGAGGTTCCAGCGATTGCGGACGTTCGCCCATCGGGTCTTGAGGGCGTCGCAACAGTTCGTGGCGATACCGGGCCACAAGGATCTCACGATTCGCCGCCGACAACAAGCTGACCACGCCGACGGCGATAATGATCGGCATCAACACCCGGACCCGGGAAACGCCCGCCGCCATGAGTGCCGTCATCTCCTGATGCCTTTGAATCCAGGAAACGGTAAACATGGCGGCGATCATCGCCAACATTCCGCTAAACTGATCGAAAAATAAAATCGTCTTGTAAGAATAATACTGGACGATAAACTGTACGGTGCTGCCCGATTTTTTCCCGCAGTCGAGGAACGTCTCCAAATTCGTGCAAAGATCAAAAACAATGAACAGTCCAATAAGACTGAGGAAGCAAATCAAAAACGTCTGTATGAACTGCCGGAGCAGATAACGGTCGATGATTCGCATTCCAGGACGCCTAACGGATTTCTTTGAGATGGGGGATAGTCATTGTGGATTGCAATAGGAACATTCAGCCCGCGCAGCATAGGGTAATTCAGTGGAATCGGTCAAGGCGAACTCGCCGTTTCGCTGAAAATTTACGCGGCCTCGCCATCTACAAAATGGGCTAAATAACTGAATTTGAAGCAGAGATACTTGCATGTTCGCCAGACGGGCTTATAATGGGGGGGAGCAGTGCCTAGTGGGCGGTGCGAAGCCGCAGACGATCGACATTCCAACCCCCAATCCCTAACCTTCATCCATGTTCCGCTGGCTCCGTCGCTTCCAACATGGCGTCGGTGACCTGGCAAATGTTTGCCAGGATTTGCTATTGCCCCCGCATTGCGCATATTGCGGCATCAGTCTTTCTGGAGGCCATCTTAAAACGCTCCTCTGCGAAGATTGTCGGAGTCTGTTCGGGCCTGCAACGTGGAATGGCTGCAAACGCTGCGGGGGATCGTCGCGCAGTGGGCTGGCGGTCGATCGCTGCGCGCTCTGCAAAGATACATCGCTGAGGTTCGATTCCGTGATACCGTTGGGCGGCTATCACTCGGGCCTTCGCGACGCTATTTATCGCATGAAACGCCCCTCGCACGACGCCCTTTCCCTGGCATTGGGTCAACTTTTGGCCGAACGACGCCGGCAGCAATTGGTTGAAGTTCAGGCAGACATGATTGTTCCAATTCCGATGTTTTGGACTCGCCAGTTGCGACGGGGGAAAAATGGCCCCGAGCTGTTGGCCGGCTGTCTTTCTAAATCGCTCAAAATTCCCACCTTTCGTCTTTTGTCCCGTTGCCGCAATACGCCGCCGCAGAGCAGCCAGCCGCCATCGCGGCGATTCGACAATATACGAGGTGCGTTTGCGGTTCGGCGGCCTGCTTGCGTGAAAAACGCCCGAGTTTTGCTGGTAGACGACGTATTAACCACCGGCGCCACATGCAGCGAAGCCGCCAAAATGCTCAAAAAGGCGGGTGCCGCCTCGGTTGCCGTGGCTGTCGTCGCCCGTGCCGAAGGATCCTCGCCGCATTTGCCGTCATAAAACAACTGCACTTGCCTCTGCGATAAAAATAGGAACAATACAGGCTATGAGCAACGACCTGCCGACAACATCCGCCGCAAGTCCGCCGGTCGCACACCCTTTTCGCCGCGCCGTACTGCGCGGCTTGGCCGTGCTGTGCCCGCCGCTGCTGACCATCCTAATC
>CAZWNM010000408.1:0-3420 GCA_964635765.1 uncultured Planctomycetaceae bacterium
CCTTGCGGTCACTCCTATTCCCGAGCCCGGCGAAGCGATGACCCCCGCTGCGAAGCCCGGTACGCCGGTTGCTCCCGAACCCGACGACTCAATGCCGTGGTTTACGGTCACGCTTGTGGCAATTCTTATCGGAGGGGTTGTTGGCCTTTCGGTCTGCGCTTGGTGGATATGGAAGCAAATTCGTGCTTTCTGTCACCGCTAGACCGTCTCGCGCGTATACATTGGCGAGTCGCAACGTTATTCTGACCGTGTTGGTTCAACAAGAAAGAGGTGAATTGTGAAGATTTTTGGGATTATCGCAGTTGCTTTGTTTGCATTGGCAGCCCGGGCGCAAGCCACGCCGCTCGATCTCCGGCAAATTCCGGCGGACGCGCAATGGGTCGCGCATATCGACGTGGACACGATGCGGGAACCGCAGGTGTTTAGCGAGGCTTTTGACGCGGTAAGCGAACAGTGGCACGACGTGCCGGCGCGTCTGCAAACTCTTCGCGATGACTTTGGATTGGACCTAGCCGGCGGCCTCCATTCGATTACGCTCTACGGCAAAAATTTCGGCAAGCCCACGGGCGTACTCATCGCCGACGTCGATGTCGATCGAGCAATGCTGGAAGCGAAAATGAAAGAGGCGCCGGGCTATAAGACCGAGAAGCACGGTTCGTATACGTTCCACGCCTGGGCCGACGAGCATGGCCCGCTGACCGGCGTCTTCTACAAAGAAACCGTATTGGTTTTCGGACGGACCACGGTTGAAGTGGCGGCCGCCCTCGACGTGTTGGACGGCAAATCGCCCAATCTCGCGGGAAAAGATTCGCCGCTGGCCGCCAAAGTTCCCGCCGGCGCCACGTTCGTGGGCCGCGCTCTCGGGTTGGCCGACGCCGATCTGCCTTGGAAATCGCCGCTGCTGAAAAAGAGCGAATCGGTGGCCACGGCGCTGACCGTCAGCAGTGATACGATCGACTGCGAGGTCCAATTGGTGACCAAGTCGGAGGAAGCGGCGCCGCTGTTTAAGGACGCGGTCAACGGCGGCCTCGCCATGGCGACATTGCAGCTCGGTTCCGACCCAGCATTGGCGGAACTGTTCAAAACCGTTAAAATCAAGACGGCGGGCAAGACGGTGACCGTGACATGGCATGTGCCGGTTACCGATGTCTGGGCTCGGGCCGAAAAGGCTTTTGAGCAGTGGAAGAAATAGTAGACGCTGCGATAACATCCCGGCTGCCCCTGGCCGGAGCAATTCGGGAGTCGGATCGAACGGCGCACGCACCTCCATGACGACGACATCGTTGAGCGACGAAGAGCTGGCCGGGCGTGCCCAACAGGGTTGTGCGGATAGTTTTGAGGAGTTGTTGCGGCGATTCCAAGCCCCGGTGCTGCACTTCCTGCGGCGCCGGGGCGATGGCGCCGAAGCGGAGGATTTGCTGCAAGAGACGTTCCTTCGGGCCTATGCGAACCTGTCCCGATACCGATCGCGGTGGCGTTTTGCCACGTGGATTTTTACGATCGCCCGGCGCGTCAGCATTACGCATCACCGTCGGCCGTCGCGTCCCGAAGGCCGCGAGGCAACGCTCGCATCGGCCGAGAGCGATTGGCCGGGGCCGGCCGAAGCCGCCATAAAAGAGGACAGCCGCCGATACTTGTGGGAGCGGGCGGCGCAAATCCTCTCGGAAGAAGAATCGACGCTCCTGTGGCTTTATTACGGCGAGAACTTGGACACGAGCGAGATCGCCGCCGTTTTGGGACGCTCCCGCGCGGCTGTCAAAGCGATGCTATCTCGTTCTCGCAAAAAACTGGCGCCGTTGTTGGAGGAGTTGACGCCGGACGGCGCCGAGCGCGAACCTGAATTGTCCGGGGCGCAAAAAAACGCAACGCCCCCGACGGACGTGGAGGATCATCATGCCTAAAATTACAAATCAAGAGAAGGCGGTGGCCGATCGTCTTCGGCGCGAAATTGGCAAGATGCGGCCCGAGTTTTCGGAAGAACTGCACGCTCGGCTTTGGCGATCGGTTCAGCAGCATCGAGCCGACGGCGCGGCGCTGTCCGTGCGGAAGCCGATCGCCGGTTGGTTGTTTCGTTGGGCATCCGTCGCAGCCGCGGTAAGTCTCTTGGCGGCAATTGGCGTTACGTGGCATGTCATGCACGCCGTCCGAGACGCCGGGATGCATACGCCGGCGATTGCAATTGCAAATCGCCAACAGACCGGATTGAGCAATATGACCGAACTTGCGGATCGGGTGGCGAGGAAGGCCGATGCGGTGGCGGATGCGGCGGCAAAAGTGCATTGCTGGGGCTATCTGGAACAGGACGCGCGGTCGGTCTTGGAAATGCCGGCAGCGAAATTGCCCTTCGATGTCGTTTCCTCCTTTTTATCGATGTCGCGGCAGGATCGTACTCGCAGCCCGTCGGACCGCGACGCGAATGGAGAACGACGCCACCTAGGAAAAAGCTGATGTGCGAGACGGATAAAACACGCGTTGCGGTATCGGATTCTCCCGTGGATGCTTCCTTGCAAGCCAAGCCCATGTTGGACGAGCAACGCCGGAGAAGGTTGTGGCGATATGGCCGGCAAGCCGCAAAGGCCGCGGTCGTCGTTGCGGCCGTCGGCGTCGGCATCTATTGGATGGCGTTCGCGCCGATGGCGGTTCGCCCCTATTGCGTTCGATCCGGAGACATCGTGGCCGAGGTCATGGGAACCGGAACCCTCGAAGCGCGCGTCAAATCGACGATCAGCCCCAAAATCTCCGGACGCATCGAGGAAATCTCCGTGGATCAAGGCGACCGGGTGAAGGCCGGCCAGCCGATCGTCAGGCTCAATGACGAGGAATTGAAGCGGCAGGTCGAAATCGCCGAGGCGGGCGTCTCCGTGACGCAGGCCGCCATCGAACGATTGAAAGCCACCAAGGAGGCTGCGGTCGCAAGCGCCGAGCAAGCGAAGCGGGAACGCGACCGCGGCAAAAGGCTCATCGGCAAAGGCGCAATCAGCACAAGCGATTTGGAAAAGGCGATCGAGACGGCCACCACGGCCGAATCGAGCGTCATCTGCGCCGAATCCGCCATTACCGAGGCTCGCCAGCAGATCGTCGCGGCGGAAAAAACCCTGGCGTTTCACCGAGCGCAGTTGAGCGATACGTTGATTGCCGCCCCTTTCGACGGCCTGATCGTGCGCCGGCAGCATGATCCGGGCGACGTGGTCTCCACCGGCAGTTCCATCCTTCTGTTGGTGTCCACCAACGTGCTGTGGATTAGCGCCTGGGTGGATGAAACCGAGTTGGCTCATATCTATGAAGGGCAGCCGGCGAGGGTCGTTTTTCGCGCCGAGCCCGACCACAGCTACGAAGGCCGGGTGACACGTCTGGGCCGGGAGACCGATCGGGAGACACGGGAATGCACGGTGGACGTGCGGGTGTTGAAGCTGCCGAAAA
>CAZWNM010000409.1:0-3400 GCA_964635765.1 uncultured Planctomycetaceae bacterium
CGACGCTGCTGCTGACCGTATTGACCGGTCTGGCGGTGTTCATGAATGAGGTCGTCATGCCGGGATTTATACATATATTCCGCGATTTTAACACGACACTTCCAGACCTGACGATTGCCTTCATCGACTATTCTCCGACGATGGTTTTCTGCCTGCTCCTTTTGCTGGCCGCGTTCGTTGCGATGCCGATTTTGTTGACCGCGATGCTGCATGTACGTTGGCTTGGCCCGATCATATACGCAATACCGGTCATCGGCCCGATGTTGCGATGGAATCGAGCGGCGCGGTGTTCGCGGCTGCTTGGCATGTTGCTCGAACAGCAGACGCCGCTGCCCGACGCCTTGCAGTTGACCGCCGGCGGCCTGCGCGACGCCCATTTGGCGCACGGTTGCCGCCTGCTGGCCGACGATATGGAGCATGGCGGGATATTATATGAGAGCATGGCGGCACGGCCGAGGTATTTTCCGGCGAGCATGGTTCCGATTATCGAGTGGGGCCAGCGCACGCCGGCCTTGCCCGACGCCTTTCGCGCCTCCGCCGAGATGTTCGAGGGCCGCATTCGCCGTGAAGGCCCCTTGCTGGAAATGATTATATTGCCGCTTGCGTTTATGATGATTGGCAGTTATGTGGCCACGTTTGTCGTCGCCATGTTTATGCCATTTATTTGCGTAATTACCGTTATAGGCGGATAGCTATGTTTCCGTCCGATTTCACCGCCGCGTCCGCCGTCTTGGCACCGATCCTGCTCGGCATCGCCGTGCTTGTGATGCAACGCATCATTGCCGGTTGGTGTAATCCGCTGCGACGAAACCCAATTCTTTCCCTCCTTGCGCTGGTCGGTTGGGTTTTGATCGTCGCTGGCTTGTTCTGGCCGTTGGTGTTTGTGTGGGGACTGGTGCTAGTGTTTTCTCCGATTTTCGTTTTCGTATTGATCGAACTTTTTCGGCGTCATCGGGTGTCGCAACAATACGCGCTGCTTTGGCTGCTGACGATTGCGGCGGAACGGTCGATGCCGCTGGCGCCGGCCGTTGAGGCGTTCGCCCGGGAACGCGGCGGCCGGTTCGGTCGCCGTGCCATGCGGCTGGCCCAATTGCTCCGCGCGGGTCATTCCCTGCCCGATGCTTTAGCCTGTTGCGGCGGCCTCGTGCCGGCTTACGCGATGGCGACGATTCGCGTCGGCGACGAATCGGGCGCGTTGGTTCCAGCGTTGCGGCAAGCGGCCGCCCACGAAAACATCAGCGGTTCGCAAATGTCCGCCTTGACAGGCAAAATCTTGTACTTGTTTATGTTGCTGCTTTTCGGCTACGGAATAGTTTTATTCGTTATGTGGCAAATTGTGCCCAAATACGAAAGAATCTTCCAAGACTTCGGCATGAGATTGCCGGCGATGACGCAATGGCTGATTTTTCTGGCCGCATCGTTCTGCAACAACCCGCCGTGCGTGCTTTTGTTCTTGTTGTTCGGTTTGACGTTGATATTCCTGTTGGTTGCTGTGGTCCTTCGCTATTTGGGCGGGTTTTACTTGGACCCACCGGGCGTCAGCCGATTGGTGCGGCGGCTCGATTCGGCGAATATCCTCGACGGACTGGCGCTCGTGGCCGGGCAACAGCGGCCGATGCCCGAGGGGATTGCGGCCTTGGCACGCGAATATCCGAAATGGAACGTCCGTCGCAGGCTTCGCCGCGCGGCCGACGACGTGCAAGCCGGCCGCGATTGGGCCGAAAGTTTGTTCCGCCGCCGCTTGATCGGCAAGTGCGATCTTGCGATACTGCAATCGGCCCAGCGGGCGAATAACCTCGCTTGGGCCTTGCACGAATTAGCCGACGGCAATCGTCGACGGTTTGCCTATCGGCTTCAGGCGTTTTTGCAACTTGCCTATCCGCCGGTCATTTTGCTGCTCGGCGCGGCGGTCGCGTGCATCGTGATCGGTATGTTCATCCCGTTAATCGCATTGATTCAGAAGTTGGCGTAATTTTATGGCACGACGCGGCTATATGCTGATGGAAATGATCGTGGCGTGCGCCATTCTCGGCGTGCTGCTGACGGTCAGCCTGCAACTGCTCGCCGGCTTGGCCGCGCAGCGGCACGCGGCCGACCAGCGGCAGCTTGCGGCCATCGAGATCGGCAACGTAATGGATCGCGTGGCGTCGCGCCGCTGGGCCGAGTTGACGCAGGCGTCGGTCGCCCGCGAAAAGCTCGCTGAGTCGGTTCGGCGTCAATTGCCCGGCGCCGAGTTGAAAATCGAAATATCAATTGTGCCGCAAGAGCCGGAAGTCAAGCGGATTTTGGTATCGCTCCGTTGGCGCGACCGCACGGGGCAGCCGCTTCCGCCGGTGCAAGTGGTGACGTGGAAGAATCGAAAAACTGAAAAAAGTGGGCAGTGGGCAGTGGCCAGTGGGCAGAAAAACGCTGTCCGTCAACTGTCCACTGACCACCGACCACTGTCCACTAGTTCCCTAGCCCCTAGCCCCTAATCCCTAGCCCCTTAGTTATGCGTCGTGCCTTCACCCTCATCGAAATGATTATCGTCCTGACGGTCGGCTCCGTGCTGACCGGCATCGCTGTTAGCTTGCTCGTCGTGTTGTTGCGGGCCGAGCGGAGCGGAAGCGAGCACGTGGAGAACAGTACGGTGATTGGCTGCTTGGCCGATCAGTTCCGCCGCGACGTTCATGCCGCGACGAAACCGCCCGAGATCAACGGGCATGGAATCGTACGATTTGCGTCGGGCGGGCCCGTGGTGCAATACACGATTGACGGCCGCGACGTTCGCCGCGAGAAAATCATGGCCGATAAGTCCGTCGGTCGGCGCGAGGAGTATCGACTGCCGAAAGATTGGACGGCGGCCGTTGAGACCGACGCGACGACAAAACCGGCGATTGTGCGATTGACCGTTGGTCCGCAGGACGCCGCGTTGCGATCGGCGCATGAAATTCGCGTGGAGGCCGTTTTGGGCCGAGACGGTCGATTCGCTGTGTTGACGGCGGAGGAGAAGTGAACATGGCCGAAAAATGTCGCAACAGAGTCCCCTCTCCCTTTGGGAGAGGGGCCGGGGGTGAGGGCCGAGCGAGTTCTCACGCCACTGCCCTCACCCTAACCCTCTCCCAACGGGAGAGGGGACTTTCTGTTGCAACCCACGCCCGAAGGGAGAGGGGACTTGCTTTGCGGCCCCGTCGCGGCGCAGTGATGCTCATCATCCTGGCATGTTTCGCCTTGGCGGCGACGTTGTTCGTGCTGCTGGGCCGCATGGCGTTCGCCGAACGTCGGGCGTCGGAGTTGCAACTGTGGACCGTGCAAGCCCAATGGCTTGCCGAGGCCGCCTTGGAACGAGCCGCCGCCCGGCTCCGCGCGGACGCGGAATACGGCGGCGAAACGTGGAATATTTCGGCCGTGGAACTCGGCG
>CAZWNM010000410.1:0-3400 GCA_964635765.1 uncultured Planctomycetaceae bacterium
GGGTTCGCAACGGTCTCGCTCACGTCACCAAACCAACCACAATCACATACGCGCCCTGCGTCGAGACTTGGACCGAGAAGGGCGTGGCAGTGTGGACAATAGTTGTTGTTTGGCATGTTGTTCACATTCTTCAGTGGCTTTGCGGAGGGTTTTGAACGGTTTTCTGCGTCCGACAAAATCCCACATATCTCGACCGTTGACGAAAACTTTCACGCAAGCGTGAAAGTGGCCTGGCACCGGAATGCCTTGGACTTGATTCGCCCAAGTAATCCGGTACGTCTTGGTCTCGTCGTACCACTCTTTGTAGAGTTTTCGAGACTGACCAGGTATGTTTTTAAGTTTGAAAATCACTAATGTTCAGTAATGGCAGTCCGCATTGTGGGCAGTGTTGAGTCATACGCTATGCCCCATGACTTGCGAACGGATGTCAATTAGCACGATGTGGCTTGGGGTTTTCGCATACTTGGCTACACGCCCGATGGCGTAAGCTGGGTGGGCCACTTCGGTCACGCTTTGCCGACCATCTCGCTCAACCTTCTCTCCGAGTTTCCATGTGCGCGAATCACAGTCAAACTCGAACACGCCAGCCGTTGCTACGCGGATCGGGGCCTTGTCGCCGTTGCGACTGCGTTGCATGGCCACTCCGAGGAACTTTCCGCCATCGGTATTAGCGAAGCCGTCATCGTCTTGGAACAAAATGTCGCCGATCTCGATTATGGTTTCGGGCCGAACGGGCGAATTAACCGGCTCGGTATCTGAATAGCGCCATCGCATTTTGTCAGACATGGTGTTCGCCTCTATAGATGTAACCGCACGAGAAACCTGTTTCTGGGGTGAACTTATTTATTTTTTTCCAGGGTTTTCTCATTGGAGGGGTGTAGAGCCGCATTGATGATGCGAATGAACAGGTTTGTAATAAGTTGTTCGATGTCCCGCACGTTGTTTTCGATGGCCACGAGTTCCGTTGGCTCCAGTTCGTTTGCCTTGACACGCTCTCCGGCCAGTTGGAACGCCTGGGACGCCATTCGATGGCCCCGCAAAATCGCCTGAAGATCGGCGACGGGCACCGCGATCGCAGGCGTGGTTGGCAGCACCTCGGCCGCACTTCCCAACCAATCACAAACCGTACAGACACGAACTTCGTGGGACGGATCGAGAAGCTGGCCACAAATAGGGCAATACTCGGTCATTGATGTTCCTCCCGTATCTTCTGGCAGAAAAACGGGTTCGCTTCTACAGATGTCACGTCTCGGCTGATTCGTTTGCACACGCGAATTGTCGTGCCGGTCCCAGAGAAAAGGTCGAGCACGCTGTCGCCTTCTTTGGTGCTCAATAGGATGGCTCGCTCGACCAAGCCCTCATTTAATTGAGTAGGATGGTGCCGCCGCCGCTGTTTGCTGTTGCCGGTCACGCGCGGGAATGACCACACGTTTCCCGGCACGCGGCCTTTTGGCGAAGCACGCTTGTCGCCGTGTTCTTGCCTCCAACTTGGAACTCGAATCTGGTCGGGGTAAATCGGCGCATCTTTGCGGCGGAATCGAAGCAACGGCCTCTCGGCCGAAGCGCAGTCAGTTTGACTGCACTGGAAGAACGTGAACGTCTGATAGAACGGTTTGACCTCGACCAGACAAGTCTTGCTGTACTCGTAGGCCCAATGTTTCACGGCCAAGTCCCAACGTGAGTTGTAGGACAGCCAGGTGATGTCACAGTGTCGAATTGTCTCGTGGATAATCTCACCGAGCCACGCCATGTAGCCGTCCTTGCTCACGTCTTTGTAGCCGTTGAGCTTCAACCCGAGAGCGTCGGGCGGGTCTAGGAAAGCACATTGAAAGTGTCCGAGCGTAGGTAGCACTTCAAGTACGTCGCCTTCGATCAGTTTCATATTTCACTCAACACTTTCAGGACGGGTTGCGGCCAAGTCTTTCGGTCGGACAACTTTTCCAGACGTTTGGCCTGGTAGAGCAAAATCGCCCGCACATCTTTATCACCTGTCAACTTGGCCAACACGGCCGCATAGCCGAGGCATTCAACAGCAAAGTCAATTTCGCCATGTGCGTCCACCTGTCGTTGTCGGCTACACTCGGCACCGTTCGTGTACGCGCTGAGTTCGTCCAAGATGTAGGACGGCTGGTTTTGCCAGTATTTTTGCTGTTCAATCAAGTACAGTCGGAACCCACGACCTCGAAGTTCTTCGGGTACAGACGCGGCCACTTGGGAAAGCGTGGTATCCAGTTCGTGTGGCAACGACAGAACTTTTCCGTTAAGGGCGTAAAAGCACGGCTTCCCATACTGTTGCCGGAGTTCGCTGTTTACGCCGTGTGTGGTCTCGTGGGCCGTCGTGACAAGATCAGAGTCCGTGTAAAGGCCGGGGTTGGAAAGATGGCTCTGTAGGTCGGCGATGATGTCCAATTGTTTGGAGTCAACGTCATGGCACGATGCCAGGAGCAGGAGTGTTGCAAGCAGGTATCTCATGGATGTTCCTCAAGATGGGTAAAAGTTCTCTGGCCAATTTAGCTTCGCCGTCATGGATGCCGGTGTCGTAAGCCTCAAACGGGTCTCGGTATACAAGGTCAGCGTTGGGGTCGTCGAACAAGGCATCCCAATTTGCAATCTTTTTCAGCTTTTCAATGAGTTCGTTCACCAATAATCCTCCTCAGTAAGAGCAACGTACAGCGCGGGCACGCGGACCCACCTTTCAACAAACTCGCCGTGTCGGCACACTATGACGCGGCGCTGCATCACGCCGCAGTAGCGGCACTGACGTTGACCTGGGACAAGGTAAACCCAGTCGTGGACGAAGAGATGTTTGAGCCAATTCATCGAAGCACCTCGTCAAAATGTTTGGGTCCGTCAGCCATCCACTCGAACATTGAGACAACTCCGGCAGCGTCGATGCTGACAAAGGTGTCCCGATCTCGACACCATGACCCGGTGTTGAAGTGGTAGTCGCCGATATGCCCAGGGGAATGCGTGTGGCCGTACAGAACCACATCCGCTTTCTTGTCAAGCCGGTACTTCTCCACGTTGTCAATCATCTCGTCGAGCCGACTCTTGCCGCCGGTGAGCTTTCGCCAAATGGTCAACGCTTCTTCCAGTCGGCCGGTCGTCTGATCTTCCACGGCTTTGCCGTTGCGGATCGGGCCTTTATTGCGATCTTCGGCCATTCCAGACAGAATCGCCGTGATCTCGCCCAGCCCTGGGTTTTCGTCGTGGCAGAAGGGATCGGCCTCGTGGCCGTGCAAGAAGGCAAACTTGCGGCCACCGATTGTGGTTTCAAACGGCCCACGTCGAACCGGGCAACCTGGAAGTTCAATGTCACAAAGCGATTCAGGGCTGGAGCCAAGGGCGTTATCGTGGTTGCCGACCAGCCACGAAGCCCCGTATCCATGCGACCCTGTGT
>CAZWNM010000411.1:0-3397 GCA_964635765.1 uncultured Planctomycetaceae bacterium
GCGCGGCGGCGCATAGCGTTTGCGGCGGAAAAAGTTTCGGCACGCCGGGCATGTTCGAATTCCTCCCGTTACGCCGTTACAACGCGACCGACTCGCATCACGCGGAACTTGCCGCGTTGAGCCGCCGCGCCCACGCCGTCGCGTTGTCGTCGCCGACCGATGTTGCCGAGTGTCAACATCACATCGACCCGTTGGCCGAAGAGCTTTGGGACGCATGTCTCGCCGACGTTTGATATCACAATTTGTGACATCACGTTCGCAACCTCGCGCCGCGCAAGGTTCTATTCCAAAGTGGGCAAAAGCCGAGCCGACGAACGCTCAACATTCCGCCTGCCGCCCGCAAAATCGCGCGCCGGTTTGACGCTCGGCGCGAACCCAATCGGCGATGGTTTCAGCGGCGCCGGCAACGTCAAGCTTTTCGGCGTCTTTCGCCCATCGCCACTTCGCTTCGAGACAGCCTTCCTTCAGGCCGCGCTCGCCGATGACGATGCGTAGCGGAATGCCGATCAGGTCGGCGTCCTTGAATTTCACGCCGGCTCGGCAATCGCGGTCGTCGAGCAAAACATCGATGCCGGCGGCCGTGAGTTGATCGTGCAGCTCCATCGCAACTTTTTGCGAAGCCTCGTCGGGCACTTTCACCAACGTCAGCACCACTTCATACGGAGCGAGAGCCATCGGCCAGATGATGCCGTCCTTGTCGTTGCTGGTTTCACAGATGCCGGCGATGATCCGGTTCATGCCGATGCCGTAACAGCCCATGATGATCGTCTGCTGTTGTTCGTTGGCGTCGAGATATTTCGCGTTCAGGGCTTCCGTGTATTTCGTGCCGAGTTTGAAAACGTGGCCGACTTCGATCGCGTGCCGCAGGGTCAATTTCCCGCTGCAACGCGGACAGGGATCGCCATCGACCGCGTTGCGCAAATCGGCGAACAAATCGGGCTCGAAATCGCGATGCACGTTCACGCCGACCAGGTGCGTTTCGTTCTCGTTCGCGCCGGTAATCGCGTTGACCATATGCTGTAGGTCACGGTCGGCCAAAACCGGGATTTTTTCTTTCAAGCCAACCGGCCCGGCGAATCCGACCGGCGCGCCGGTCACTTTTTCAATGATCTCGGGCGAGGCCAATTCGAGCTTTTGGGCTTTTCGTGCCCGGCGAATTTTACCTTCGCTCGCATCGCGGTCGCCGCGCACCAACACGGCGATCGGCTGGCCGTCGGCCACGTAAATCAGCGTCTTGATGAGTTTATTCGGCTTGCATTTCAAGAACGCGCTGACCTGTTCGATCGTGTGTGCGCCCGGCGTGGGAATTTTCGTGAGGGGCTTTTGCGGCACGTCGGCCGGCGGCGTGCAATCGCGCGAGCCGATCTCGGCCTTTTCCTGATTGGCCGCATAGCCGCACGCCTTGCAATGCAGCACGCTGTCCTCGCCGTTTTCGGCCGGGATCATGAATTCGTGGCTCGCGTCGCCGCCGATTGGCCCGCTCTCGGCCTCGACCGGCAGGAACTGCAAACCGCACCGCGTGAAAATCTTGCAGTACGCCTTATACATCGCGTCGTAGCTCACGTTCAAGGATTCCAACGACGCGTTGAAACTGTAGGCGTCTTTCATCAAAAATTCGCTCGTCCGCAGCACGCCGAACCGCGGCCGCTCCTCGTTGCGAAACTTCGGCCCGATCTGATACAGCGTGATCGGCATCTGCCGATAGCTGTTCAAGAGCCGCGACATCAGGTCGGTGACGATTTCCTCGTGCGTCGGCCCGAGCACGACCGGCACCTTGCGGCCGGCGCGGTTCAGCGACAACTGCACCAGCACGTCGCCGAAGGCGGCCACGCGACCGGTTTGCTCCCACAACCCTCGCGGCGACAGCGACGGCATCGAAAGTTCGACGGCCCCGGCGGCGTCCATTTCCTCGCGGACGATGCGTTCGGCCTTTTTCAACGATCGCAGCCCGAGCGGCAGATAGGTGTAGGCACCGGCCATGACTTGGCTGACCAAGCCCGCGCGGAGCATGAGGATATGGCTGGGGATTTCCGCCCCTTCGGGCGATTCCTTCATCGTGGGGATCAGCGTGCGAGTCCAGAGCATGGGAATTGAGGGGTCAGGGGTCGGAATGTTTAGCCGCCGCGTCCACGCGGTGTGGCGGCTGGGCATGGTCCGGCATTTTCGGCTACAAGCTGCTTGATACGTCCTTTATTCTAGGAGAAAACACCCTCGGCGAAAAGGGCGACATCACGGGGCGCGGCGGCGTTATCATCGATAACATGGCGAAAACCCCGCTTGACACGCACTTTTGCGGAAGCTATACTGGTCTAATTGACGTGCGAGAGACGTTGGCATCGGCCAATCGTCGTGTCGATTCGCGTTTTCTGTAGCGGCCGCTTTGTTCGAGCCTTCTTTTCAGCTCGATTGAGTTCCCTGTCTACCGGCCGCCATTGATCTCTCTTGCAGCGATTTCGCAACGTGAAATTTGTTCCCTTCCCATGATGGGTGGAACGGATTTCGATCGTTTGCGTAAATTGAGATTTGCTCTCCGGAAAATTTAGCGGATCAAAATCCGCTTTACGAATGGAACGGATCGAAATCCGTTCCGCCAACATATTCTCGTTTGAAAGATGTTTGATGAAGTTTGAAGAACTCGGCTTAGCCGAAACATTGCTCCGGGCGATTGCCGCCCTAGGTTACGAAACGCCCACCCCGATCCAAGCCGCCGCGATTCCGCCGGTGCTCGAAGGCCGCGACGTCTTGGGCTGCGCCCAAACCGGAACCGGCAAAACCGCCGCCTTCGCCCTGCCGATTTTGCAGCGGCTCGGACGGGTCGAATGCCGCGTCAACGGCCGCGGCCGAAAAATCCGCACACTGGTGCTTGCGCCCACGCGGGAATTGTCGCTCCAAATCGGCGAAAGTTTTCGCGATTACGGCCGCCACACGAAAATCCGCTGCACGACGATCTTCGGCGGCGTCGGCCAGTCGCCGCAAGTTCGGGCCTTGAACGCCGGCGTCGATATCGTCGTCGCCACGCCCGGCCGTTTGATCGACCTCATGCAACAAGGCCACGTCGATCTTTCGCACGTCGAAACGCTGGTGCTCGACGAAGCCGATCGGATGCTCGACATGGGCTTTATTCACGATCTTCGCCGCATTGTCGCCACCGTGCCCAAGCAGCGGCAAACGCTGCTCTTTTCCGCCACCATGCCGCCGGCCATTCGGCAGTTGGCCGACCGCTGGCTGCTCGATCCGGTCGATGTGCAAGTCGGGCCGGCCTCATGCACGGTCGAAAAAATTCAACAGTCGGTTTTCTTCGTCGATCAAGCAAAAAAACTGCGATTGCTCACCCATTGGCTTCAAGAGACGCCGTGGCAGCGAACGCTCGTGTTTACGCGAACCAAGCACGGCGCCG
>CAZWNM010000412.1:0-3390 GCA_964635765.1 uncultured Planctomycetaceae bacterium
AAGATACGCTCATTTTTCAACTTTGCATTCAAGCAGCGATTGATTGCCACCCCAGTCAACTTTGGCGAGGGGTTCAAAAAGCCAAGCGCAACGGCCATGCGTAAAACACGGAGCGAGCGTGGGTCGCGGATGTTTCAGCCCAAGCAGATACGGCTGTTATTGAAAGAGGCCAAGCCACAGTTAAGAGCCATGATGTTGTTGGCCATCAACTGCGGATTCGGTAACAACGACTGCGCGTTGCTGAAGTGGACAAATCTTGACCTCAAGAAAGGATGGGTGTCTTATCCGCGTCCCAAGACAGGGGTTGAGCGACGGTGCAAACTCTGGCCCGAGACACTCGCCGCGTTGAAAGACTTCAAGACAACCGACTACGTGTTCATTACGAAGTATGGAAACCCCTGGACGCCCAAGTGTCTTTCTGATAGCCCGATCAGCCAAGAAATGAGCAAGCTGTTGAAAAAGCTCAAGCTGAACCGCCCTGGCCTTAGCTTTTATGCACTACGGCACACGTTCGAGACAGTTGCCGGTGAGTCAAAGGACCAAGCCGCTGTAGATTTCATCATGGGGCATGTGCCCAAGAGCGATGATATGTCGGCGGTCTACCGCGAACGAATGCTAAATAAGCGACTCTTTCAAGTTGCTCGATACGTTCGCCACTGGCTCAAACCCGCCTTGGTCGTCCCGGCTTCGACGGCTGATACTCACGGAACGAGACCAAATCAGCCACGTTAATACGGTACTGAGGCTGTTGGCTTGTAGCACTGGCGAAGTTGCGCGCGTGCAGTTCGCCGGAATGAATCCACTCCCGAATCTTGTTGGGGCTGACGCCGAGTGCTTTAGCAGCTTGGCGAGGGGTCAACGGCGGCGTCAATTCAAATGTGTTCAAGGTGTTTCTCCAAAGCTGCTTGAATCTGGTCGTCGGTGATGTTGTCAAACAAGATGAGTCCGCACTCCGTGCATCGCAATACGTGCATGTCGGTTACGGTGACTCGGTGTAATCTCCCATTGTCGAGACAGTCAATCTCGTAGTGGTCGAGTGTTGCCGGTTCAACAGTGATCTTGCCGCACTCTATGCAACGACTTGGGTAGCGGAATATCCGCTTCCAGTTGCTTGCAAACTCTTCTTGGCTGACCAAGCACGGCCGTCGTTTGCTGCCTTTGCCGTTCATCGCTCAACCTTTCGTGAGGGTTCAAATCCATACCCGGCGGTCTTTCGCTCCAAGTCGGCAAACGACTGGTCGCGGGCTTTGGCAGTCTTGAACCAGTGTCGTAACGTGTAGGTAAATTGCAATGGTGTGCCATTCAACAGGGTTTTGACATGCTCAATTCCGTACTTCTTTTTCATGGTCGTGAATCCAGGCATTTAGTTTGTCTTGGCAGCCCTTTGCAATCGGTTGCCCCACGACGCGGAGTGCGGCTTGCATCAGTACCTCGTCAATGGTGCGGCCACGAACAATGGCGAGCGAGCCAAGCATTAGCGTCACGCTGTCTTTGGCGACGGTCAGGCAGGGCATAAGATCGAGGTCAGCGAAAAGCGTTAAGAGCGTCATTGTTTACTCAGTTTCTTTCTAATCTCTTGAATCTGGAGGAGAATGGTTTGAATCAGGCACTCGCCATGTTTCAACTCGTCGAGTTGCACGTCCACCACGACGGTTGGGTCGTCGAGAATGCGACCCACCGCTCGTAGCACTTCCTCTACGCGGCCAAAGTAGCTCGCAGAGAACCGATAGTGCAGGTTAATTACTTCGCCTAAAAAGGCTTCAACCCGAGCAGACGGCCGCAGCCGGCGGTCCCTTGATCCTACCTGAACTGGTGTCATAATGGAGGAGATTTTCAGGCCCATCCAGAACAGGAGTCGCCCATGAAACGCTCGCTCGGCGCCAAGACATTGATCGTGCCCACCCCAACCTGGATCGTCGGATCCTACGACAAGCAGGGCAAGCCCAACGGCATGACGGCAGCCTGGGGCGGCATCTGCTGCTCCGAGCCGCCTTGCGTGGCCGTGTCGTTGCGAAAGGCCACTTACAGCTATGGCAGCTTGGTCGGGCGTAAAGCCTTCACCATCAGCGTGCCGTCGCAGCACCAAGTGAAGGAGGCCGATTACTTCGGACTGACCAGCGGCCGTGGGACCGACAAGTTCGCCGCGACCGGCCTGACGCCAGTGCATAGCGACCTTGTCGACGCCCCATATGTTCAGGAGTTCCCGCTGGTACTGGAGTGCAAAATCCTGCACGTCTTCGAGTTGGGCCTGCACACCCAGTTCGTCGGCCAGATTCTCGACGTGAAGGCCGATGAGGAGGTGCTGGATGATGTCGGTATGCCCGACATTCTCAAAATCCTGCCGATCGTCTTTTCACCCGGCAACCAGGTTTACTACGGCATCGGGGCTTCGCTGGGGCACGCATTCGTCATGGGTAAAGAAATCTGAATGCCAGCGGAGCCCGTGCTCATGATGAAGTTCGAGAGGTTCCAGCCAACAATCTTCGAGTTCCTGGAGCAGTTGGCCGCCAACAACAACCGCTCCTGGTTCCAGGAGAACAAGCGTCGCTACGAGCGCGACGTCATGGAGCCGGCGATGGCCTTCATTCGTGCCATCCAGCCTCGACTGAATCGCATTTCCCCGTACTTCGTGGCCAGCGACCGGCACGTCGGTGGCTCGCTCATGCGGGTTTATCGGGACGCGCGGTTTGTCAAAGACATGGAACCGTACAAGACCAACGTTGGCATCCAGTTTCGGCACCAGCAGGGCCATGACATCCATGCCCCGGGCTTCTACGTCCACATCGCGCTGGACGAGAGCTTCCTGGCCATCGGCCTGTGGCGTCCCGACCGGATGGCGCTCGGCCAGATCCGGCAGGCGATCATCGAATGGCCCAACCGTTGGCGACGAGCGCGCGACGAGCGGAAGTTTCAATCGCGATTCTCATTGGACGGCGACAGCCTAAAACGCCCGCCGCGCGGCTTTCCGGCCGACGATCCTTGGATCGAGGATATCAAGCGGACGGACTTCATCGGCCTCGAAGAGCTGGAGGAGCGGGACGTTCTCGGCAAGGGATTCCTGGATCATGTGGCAGCTTCCTTCGCCGCCAGCCGGCCTTTCATGCGTTTCCTATGCGACGCCCTGAAGGTGCCCTTCTGAGATAAACGAACGCTAAGGTACGGGAATGGCACCGAGTATTCCTACGCCACCTTCCTGGCGCGGGCGAACTGGTAGAGGCGGGTGTTTCCCCCACTTCTACCCGCAACACGATGAAACGTCAAGGAAGCCCAAAGCACTTGCGAAACCAGTGGCATAACCACGGTCCCTTTGGTCAGTGCCACCCCGCCGACTCAGGTGTACGGGATGCTGCGTTTGGGGCCGCCGGTCTGTGGCCGCGGTAGATGCCGGTC
>CAZWNM010000413.1:0-3390 GCA_964635765.1 uncultured Planctomycetaceae bacterium
AGCGGTCGGGCAACGCACCTCGAAATTTCCAATTCCTTGGCTCTCCTGTCACATGCGTCGTGGAAAACGCTTTGTGATGGAAGAGCCTTTTTCATTGCAAGATCAGTTTTGAACCCCCAACAGCCTACGGCTGTTTTTTCAGAAAGTGCAGTACACTCAGCAGCCTACATTTTAGCCCAGTCGTCTCGCTAAAATTGTGCAGCCACCCTAGAAAACCATGCTTGATGTCACCCTATATCACTGGCTCGGATTCGGCGCGCTAGTCGCCGCTCTGCTCGCGCTCGATCTGCTGGTGTTCCATCGACACGACCACGCGCCGTCGCTCAAGGAGTCGGCGTGGTGGAGCGTCTTTTGGATCGGCTTGGGACTGGCGTTCAACGCCGCGGTTTGGTGGTGGGGCAATCATCAGGCCAAACCGGCGCCGCAGGCGGGCGTCAACTTCCTCACCGCCTTCCTCATCGAAAAATCACTCTCGATGGACAATATCTTTGTGTTCGTCGTCATCTTTCGTTTCTTCGGCGTGCCCACGATGTATCAATACCGCGTGCTGTTCTGGGGCATCGTGGGCGCGGTTTTCATGCGGCTCGCGTTCATTTTGGCCGGCGTCGAAATCATCCGCCGCTTCGATTGGGTCGCGCCCGCGCTCGGCGCGTTTCTTATTTACACCGGCTACAAACTCGCCCGGCAAGGCGGCACGGAAGTGCATCCAGGCCAAAACGTCGTGCTACGCGCCGCGCGCCGGTTCTTCCGCGTCGCGCAAGGCGATCATCATCAGCACGGCCATAAGTTTTTCACGCACGAGGACGCCCGCTGGTGCATCACGCCGATGTTCCTCACGCTGCTGGTCATCGAAAGCACCGATGTCGTGTTCGCCGTGGATAGCGTTCCGGCGGTAATCGCCGTCACCGCCGACCGATTCATCGCCTTCAGCTCGAACATTTTCGCCATCCTCGGTCTTCGGGCGTTGTATTTTGTGCTGGCCGGAGCAGTCGATCTGTTTCGCTATTTGCACTACGGCCTGGCGGCGATTCTCGCCTTCGTCGGCGTCAAGATGATCGCCTCATTCTGGCTGAAACGCCAAGGCATGGAAGAGATTCCCGCTTGGGTGTCGTTGGCCGTCGTGGCCGTGTTTCTGGCCGTTTCCATCGCGGCGTCGATCGTGGCGAAGCGACGGGAAGGCTGAAAAGGCGCCCAATCCCCAATTTTTGGCCCCTAGCCTCGAGCCTCTGTTCCCGGTATGATAAAAATATGGCTGAGCAACACGATATCGACTTCATTTTCCGCCAGTGGCCGTTTAAGCCGGGGGTGATCGCCGCGCGGTTGGTTCGCGCGGGCGACGGCCGCGAGGTGATGCAAATGCGGATTGAAATGGGGTTGCTTCAGATGGAAACCGCGGGCCGGCCCGATGGCGAACACCCCGGCGGACGCGACAACTGCCTCGAATGGCTGCAATCGCTGGCCGACACCCAAGGCGAAGCGTTTGTCATTAACGAGGCGCAGTGCCTCGAAGTGGACCGCGAGTTTTTGCAGTTCTATCAGCGGCGGATTTGCTGCCTAGCCTTGCGGCAGTTCGCCCGGGCCGTCGCCGACGCCGATTACACGCTTTTATTGATGGATTTCGTGGCCACGCATTCGACGAATTCGCAGTGGACGCTTTCGCACGAGCAATATCGCCCCTTCGTGATTTTTCATCGCATTCAGGCGTCGGCGATGTTGTCGGTCGAACAGTCGGGCGCCGAGGCGGCCATTGAAACGATCAATCACGGCTTGGACGAAATGCGCGAGATTTACGCCCGGCTCGGCGGCGAGGAGCAAGAAGGGCAACTCGAGCAGGACGAACTCATCAGCCAATTGGCCGTGATGAAGGAAACGTTGCGGCAGGAATATCACGTGGGCAAGACCTTGGCCGAGCAGCTTTCCGACGCGATCGCGGCCGAGCAGTACGAGCGGGCCGCGCGTCTGCGCGACGAAATCGCCCATCGGCCCGGCCCGAAGATGTGATGGGGGCGAGGGATATCTAGCCGTCGCCTCGCGGTTTTGGCGAATTTCGCAAAAATCCGCTTTTCAAGAGCGTCGCGCGGATGTATGCTGATGAAATCGTGCCATTGTTAAGAAAAGGAGCCCGCCCATGCCGTCTCGCCTGGTGTTTGCCATCATTTTCACGTTATGCCTGCCCTCGTTGCTTCCGGCGCAAATCATTCGCCGGGGCGCCCAGCCCGGTGCGCAACAAGGTTGGCAACCGACGGACCTCAAGGGCACGATCCAAGACACGGGCAAAGGCGGCCTTCTGGTCGCCGATAACAGCAACAAAACATGGCGGGTCTCCATGGTGCCGAATATGACGAAATTGCATGTGACCGGCACATTGGCCGCCAGCCAGCTTAAAACGGGCATGCTCGCCGAACTGACGGCCGATTTCGACGAGCATGGGGCCGTTTCGCAGCCGATTGACGGCCTGGCCATCATCTCGATCAGCGCAGACAAGCGGCCGGGCGCTTTCCCCGCCGGCGGCGCAGTGGTCGGAACGGGCAGCGATGCCGGCGGCAAACGCCCTGCCGGAAAAGCCGGCGCACGCGTGCTGTCCGGCACGTACCGCATCGTCGGGCGATTGACCATCGGCCACAAAGACTTGCTGACCATTCAAGCCGGCCCCAACAAGGTGCAGTTCACGCTGGCCGAGAACGCCAAAATCAATGTCGACATGGCCGATTTCAGCTTCGTCACCCGTGGCAGCAACGTTACTGTGAGCGGAATGGCCTTGCCAACTCGGCCTGGATTCATCCAGGCCACCGAAGTCAACGTCGTGTTGTCGCCCGTTGCGTCGGACAACAACAACGGCGTCGACAAGAAAGCCGCCGCGGCACACTAAGCACGATTGCTGCCCGCCTTGATATTCGCCCGCGCGAAGCTATTTTTCGACGTCGATTTCTGGATCTTCCGTGACTGCGCGATAATCGACGCCCGCGGCCTCGGCGTCGAGCAACCGCCTGGCCTTTTCGGCGCTCTCGCGATGACCGGTGACAACCCGCGTGATTTTCGCCGAAAGCGGCGCCGGATCGTAAAACAGCGGCAAATTCCGATAGCCGTGCGCATGGACCTTGCCGATGAAACCGATCCCAAGAAGACCGACGCGATAGATTTTTGGATGGTTGGGAGTATGGTGCGCGTTCATTCCACCTATCTTGCCCGACGGAAGGGACGCGGTCAATAAGAAAGGGGAGGCGGTCAAGGGAACTTTCTCGCGGCCGCAATCGTCAACGCGCAACCAACCGTCGCTGACGGTCTGATGCTCACGTTGTTTTGCTTGATAAAAAGCGGTTACTACCTATTCGACCTCGATGGCTTGCAGGATGGCATCGTTCGCGCCAGTCCCGGAAAGGCCGACGGTGA
>CAZWNM010000414.1:0-3386 GCA_964635765.1 uncultured Planctomycetaceae bacterium
GGAAGGCGAATTCATGCTGAATGAATTCATCGATCGTTTCGGTCCCCGCATGGCCCATCTGAACGGCCTTCTTCAAGTGCTTTCGCAATTGAGCGCCACGCCGAACCCGATCGCCACGCCGAACTCGGCGCAATGAAGCGGAAGGAAATTGGCATCACAAATTTTCCCGCCCCAGTCCGCACCGCTAGTGTAGTGTCTCTTAAATAGCGTTACTTTTTGATGGTTGTGGGGTTTCATCTTTTATAGGAGGATGGCCTACTTACCTAAAGCTTTCTTCATCAACTCAATGGCCTCGTTCTTCGCCTGGACCGCTTCATTCATAGCCAAGACGCTTGCGTCAAATTGGACTGCCATTTTTTTTGCTTCTCTCTGTCAAAAGCCTTGCCGTCAGTAACGGGAATGTCAATCTCGATGTCCTTCATAACCGCGACCGTCACCCTCTTGTTTTGCTTTTCTTGCCCCAGGGCAAATGGCCTCAGTTTCCTATTCAATATGTGATAGGTGTATGGTAGATAGATTCCTCTCACGTCATAATCATACTATTATTAGGACACTACCCTCCATCGGCCGACCTTGACGCGGCGGCGGCGGCGGCCGTATACTACCCGTTTGAAAATAAGTAACACAAAAGCCCCCCTGAAGGATTGGTGCCATGAAAAGCGCGCGACGCCATGAATTGCAACATAACGAGTTGGCCGATTGGCTGTTGAAGTCGGGTGAGTCGCTCCAACAGCATCAGAATGCCATTCTGTCGGGCGTGGTAGTCGTTTTCGCGGTGTTGGTCGGCTACTGGTGGTATTCGTATACCACGGCCTCGCAGGCCACCGAGGCTTGGGGAAACGTCGTTGCCGGCGTGGAAAGCGGAAATCTCGACCTCCTGACCAACGTGGCTGAGAAATTCCCCGACACCCGCGCCGCTCAAATGGCCACTCTGATCTCGGGCGATATCAGTCTCGCCCAAGGCTGTCAATTGCGTTTTTCCGATCGGGCGAATGCGAATGAGGAACTCAAAAAAGCCGCCAAAGCCTATGCCGATAGTTTGACGCAGGGCGACAGTTCGTCGATGCAAGAACGCGGCGCCTACGGCCAAGCCCGGGCGCAAGAGGCCAGCGGAAATCTCGATTCGGCCTTGGAATCGTACAAGTCGGTTGCCAAAAAATGGCCCAACGGCGCCTATGCGCCCGCGGCTCGCCAACAAGTCGCCTTTCTCGAACTGGGCGAAACCAAACGCATGTTCGATAGCCTTCGCAATTTCGATCCGAAGCACGTCTATTCCAGCGACGTTGGCACGCCTGGCGAGCGGCCGACCACGCTGCCGGAAGAATCGACGAGCATCGAACTGAAAACCGACGCCAAAACCGACGCCAAAACCGACGCCAAGGCGAAGCCCGACAATCAAGCAAAGACCGGCGGCGGCGATAAGAAAAAATAGCGTTTCCGAGAGCCAGCAACCATAAAAAATGTCGCTCTCTTCCGAGCCGGTGGATGTCGTCGTCGATGCCGCGTCGGCCGGTTGCCGGCTCGATGCCTTCCTCGCCATTCGCTTTCCCGACTACAGCCGCGTTCATTTGCGTCGGGCGATCATGGCCGGCGGCGTCAAAATTGACGATCGCGGCGGCAAGCCCGCCTATCGGCTCAAGCCCGGCCAGCGGGTGTCGATCATGCTGCCGGAAATCCCCCGCGAGTCGCCCCGGCCCGAAGATATCCCGCTCGATATTTTGTACGAAGACGACGATGTCGTCGTGGTGAACAAACCGCCCGGCATGGTCGTGCATCCGGCGCGCGGCCATTGGTCGGGCACGTTGGCCGGCGCGTTGCAGTTTCATTTTGGGCCAACTCTAAGCGCAGCCGGCGGCTTGAATCGGCCTGGCATTGTGCATCGGCTCGACCGCGACACGAGCGGCGTGATTTTGGTCGCGCGGAACGACGTGGCCCACGCAAAACTAGCGACACAGTTTGCGTCTCGCTCGATTGAAAAGGAATATTTTGCGATCACGTCCGGCGCGCCGACGCGCGACCGCGACATCATCGACTGCCCGATCGGTTTCCATCCGCATGTGCGCGAAAAGATGGCCATTCGCCGCGACGACGCCGACAGTCGGCCGGCCCAAACTTTTTACGAAGTTTTGGAGCGTTTTCAAGGCTTCGCGGCGGTGAAATTGCTGCCGAAGACGGGCCGGACGCATCAGATTCGCGTGCATCTCCATCACATCGGCTGTCCGGTGCTTTGCGATCGGCAATACGGCGGGCGAAGCCAAATCACGCGCGGTGAAATCCGCCGCGACCCGGCCGACGCGGAAGTGCTTTTGGATCGTCAAGCGTTGCACGCTCGGCGTTTGCGATTTTCGCATCCGACGACCGGCGCGACGCTCGAAATCGAAGCCCCGTTGCCCGCCGACATCGCCGGCGTACTCGATGCGTTGCGGACGTATCGGGCATAGGGCTTTCACCGGCGTCCGCGAAACAGGCTTGAAAAAAGTCGCCAGATAATGAGCGATAGAGCAATGCCGACGACGGCGCCAAGAATCATAGCGATGGGCGGCATAATCAGAAAAAACATCCCCCTCACAAGCCATTGGAATCGGGGAATATCGTTTAATTGCACGTATGCAACGAAAGCGACAGCGCAACCGATTATTCCGAACGACAAGTTCAGCGTTCGTTGCCATGAGCTTTTCGCATATTTCGACGCCAACG
Organism: uncultured Planctomycetaceae bacterium; assembly: GCA_964635765.1. GTDB lineage: Bacteria > Planctomycetota > Planctomycetia > Pirellulales > Thermoguttaceae. The sequence continues at coordinate 2,698 of CAZWNM010000414.1, forward strand.
CATAGATGACGACAACGGCGATCACAACTTGCAGAGAAACAATCGGCAAACTGGACGCTGCGAACAGAGGAGTCATGACCGTCGGATAATAGAACGAACAGACAAGCATTCTGATCTCGCACTGGTGCCACTACTGGCTCGTCCAGCAGTGTGGTCGGTTACGTGCAGCATCTACGTAATATCGTCGTATCCATTTTCGATGTCAAGGATAGCGTTTTCCTGCTTTTTCAGGTCTGCGCAAAAAGGCGATGTTGCGACGCAAAATAACGAATGATTTCAATTATGCTGGCGATTCGATGAAACGCTTGCACGGCGTCAACGAAGCGGATATAATTCGGACGCTTAGTCCCGCTCCACCCTTCAGCCCACGAGTTCAACCATGAGCCGAAAAAAAATCACGTCGCGTCGTCTCTTTTCGCAGCAAGTTTTTTGCCGACAAGTTTTTCTACGACCAGGCGTGATCTGTGGCGGCGTTTGGCTGCTTTTGTCGATCGCGGCAAGCACGATCGGTTCGGCCGCGGAGCCGCCGGCGCCGACGTTCGAGAAAATTCGGTTGAGCGACAAGTTTTACGCCGAGGGCGCGTATTACGGCGATTTTAATCGCGATGGAAAGCTCGATGTCGTGGCCGGTCCGTTCTGGTACGAAGGGCCGGATTTCAAGAAGCGGCACGAATATCGGCCGGCGAAAA
>CAZWNM010000415.1:0-3384 GCA_964635765.1 uncultured Planctomycetaceae bacterium
CACCCTGACGAACACCGCCTCCGCGGCCGTGGCTAGGCTCAATGCGCCGTTTTCAATCGCGGAGAAAATCGTCTTCGGGTCGCTTGTAATGTATGGTGCGTTATCAATCTCTTTGCAGATGGTCTGCACAACTGCCACATCCACTTTTCCACTAAGCAGCGTGTTGACAATCAGCTTTGCGACTTCGCGTTTGACGGTTCGTCCGGGGACATCAGTTACAACTGCGGCTAGTTTTTCGCTCTCCGACAACCGATCATCGTCGGTTTTCAAACTGTACCGATCATGGTACTTGATCGTCGGCACCTTTCGCCGATCAACCTTTTGTTCCTCATAAGCTGCCCAAAAGTCAGCGATCTGTCGCTCGCCGTTTTCCAAAACCAGCCCGATGTAGGACAGTCCGGCTTCGAGGCCCTGATTGTCCAGTGATTTCGACTCAGCACTCGCCCGAGTGGCCAACGACTTTACCGCGAGGTTCACCAACTCGCGGATGTCGTTCTTCAAGCTGTCCTGAAGCTCCATTGAGGCTTTCAACGGCTCCGAAGACGGGTTGATGAACTGCGGCGGCGTAGCGCCGGCCGGGTACGACATGCCGTGTGTGACGCCGGCACGAACGTCCTCATCGCCTGCGGGTTGTCCGCCCGTCGTGGCCGTCCCCTCGGTGCCATGCTTCAGATAGCCGCCACCCGTGCGGGAATCTTCCGGCTTGACCAGAAACGGGTAATTGGCCCGCAAAGCATAAGCCACGTCCGAACTGGTCAGGTTGAGCAGGGCGATCTGATGATCGCATACGTCTCGAAGCAAACTGTCGCCAATATCGAGCAGGACAAAGGGAATCTTGGTCAGATTCAACGTAATTACGGATTGTGACTCAACACCTTTGTCATCGTAAAACTGACACTGAACTTTTCCGTCTTGCAACCACAAGTGCCTGATTCGTTCACCTGAAACGATCGGCAAGCCGGTCACTGCGTCGTAGGTCATCGTGTGATCCCGCAGCAAAATAGACTGAAATTCAGCCGGATTGTCTGCTTGATTACACGAGAACGAAAGGATGTCCTCAATGGCGTAGCAATATAAATACGGGCGCGTGCCGGGTTCCGATGTTACCGTCGTCGGCACGTCCACGATGTTGTCCACAAAAATGCCGCACTTGCCCATTACCAACAACTCGGACAGCGCTTGCATCCCAATGAAGGCGTTCATCGTCGCGCCGCGACGATCGACGCCTCCGGTCAATCCGGCGATCGCCTGCTGGTACGTCTCGCTGCCGCCCGTGCGAATAATATCGCGCAGACGTTGAAAAATCGCGTTACGGATTTCATTGATGGCTGCCTTCGCAAACGCGGGGATGGGCGTAATCATCCGTCGAGTCTCGAAGTCCTCGGTATCCTCCCGCTGATTGAATTTATGCAGATAGCGTAGACGAAAAGACTCGCCGCCGGCGTATGTCAACCGCCATTTGACCCACTGGACCGCGTTGAACGCATACAAGGGATGGCGAACACTAATATCCATACTATACGAGTGTGTTTTTTTGCCTTTTGGATGCCAACAATCTGGTCGATTTAGAAGATTTTTCCAAGATTTCTGCAATTTCCAAAGGAGACCCGCTGGAGGGCGATTTCGGCATAATTCAGGGCGTGGGCATAGTGGTCCTGCTGGTCGCCGGTGCGTAAATAAATGGCAGTCGGGGTGTCTTTTTGGGTGTTCTTGACCCTAGTATACGTGCGTATAAGGCACTTGAGATGGTGGCGGAAGTCCTCGGGGATGTCACGCGGCAAAATGATCCGACGTGTACGGAATCTACCTAATGACTGGCTTAATGTATAGCTGCGGTCAACGGTCAGCATCGGCGCGCCCGTGGACTCCTCGGAGACCTGAATTTCCTTGACGGCTTTGACGCCTCGGTAACGTGTCATGGCGGCGTAGCCGTTGAACTTCTTGCAAAACGACCGGGCGGCATTAAGTTCGGGGTCGGCGTCACCAACAGCATAAAGAACCTGCCATTCGGCCATCAATTCAGCAAGTCGAGTCCAAAGTTCGTCGTCTCGGTATTTGGCGGCAAAGAGGACTTTACAGTCGTATGTCTCGGATATGTCCTTGCCACCGTCCCGGACGGGAAGCCACTCGCATACAACCACATGGCCCAACTTGCCTTGGTCGTTGCCCATTGTGATGATTCGACCGGCCCGCGTCGGACGCAAACTTGGGTCGTGCATCGAGTAAGAACATACAGCCACGTCGATCTGCTCGTCGTTTATTTGAGCGCCCTGGCCGACATACGGTAATCCGAGTTTGCTATTGTGGAACTCCTGCGCCGCGATCTCGCTGCCCTGTCCGGCCCAATACTTGGAAACCAACTCGCCCGGCGACACCGTGAACGAGTACAGTTGATTGATGTGGAATCCACGAATGTCCTTATTTGCCGACACCTGTGGAACCCAAATGCCCGTCTTCAGATAATCGGGCTTTCCTTCCTGCGACAACTTTGCCTTACATTTCGTGCAGATATAATATGAGTCGTCGCAATGTGGGTCCGTCGCCGACTGGCCCGCAATCACGACACTTTCCGGCCAAAGAAATTCGATGTATTGGTTGCAGGACGGACACCGAAACTGGAAATGTTCTTGCGTGCTGCCCGCGTACATTGCGGAGATTCCAAATCCGGGCGCAGTTGGCGTACTGATGCCCCAGACGTGCTTGTTCACCTGGCCGGACAGACGCTCAAAACTGAGATTCAACGCCTCGGGATCAAACTCGTCGAGTTCATCCAAGATCAACTCGGAAACACCAACCGATTTCAAGTTCGTTCGTGACCGAGAACCGCGGATGTACAGTGTTGCCGCCGCAGCGCGTTTGATTCCGACCGCGTTGGTGTCGCTGAAAAGGCTATCCAGATAGGGCGACAGTTCCAATGCCGCGCCAAAACGGGCCTTAGAGAAGTCGCTTGCGGCCGTTGAAGTGGGCAAGCAATACAGCACGTCTCGTTTGAGAATGTCGAGTGTGTAGAACGCTCGATTGATAGCGCATTCCGTCACGCCAGCCTGTGCGCTTTTCTGGCACCATGTCTGCGGGGCGAATGAATCGGTGATTTCTTTGCACCACGGATGGAACCGATATGTGTACGGCCCCGGAAATGGTGCGCCCATGACTCGCCGGGCTTCTGCATACGCCGAGCACGTCGTTAGCGCGAGTGACGCCAGACTATTAGAGAGTCGTTCAAGGAATGCCTTTTCCAACTTGTGCATCACACCAGCCATTTCATAGCGGAAGCGGGAGGACTCGAACCTCCAAGCGATTTCTCGCCGCTGGTTTTCGAGGCCAGTTCTTCACCCGGCCAGGTCGCATCCGTAAGCTGCTTGGCGAGGGTTTGAACCTCGGACC
>CAZWNM010000416.1:0-3381 GCA_964635765.1 uncultured Planctomycetaceae bacterium
GAAAACTTCAAGAAGGATAACCATTTCGAGGCCGTGATCGGCTCCGGCGTCGCCTATCGAACCCTGCTGACGGTCGGCGAAAAAATCCAGATTACGCACGGATCGGGCGAGGGCGCGGAACTGCACAAGGAAAAATTCACGGTCGTCGGCGTCCTCGCCCCGACCGGCACGCCCGTCGATCGCGGCGTCTTCGTCAACATGCTCGGTTTCAACGACATCCATCGCGCCGAGGGCGACGAAGACGAGAAGCACGACGAACACGCCGATCCGCATCACGGCAAGGAAATGGACGAAGTCACGGCCATCCTGGTTTGCCTTCCCAAGGACTTCGCCGACGCCGGCGGCGCCGATCAAATGGCGAGCAAAATCAATCGCGGCCGCGTGGCGCAGGCTCTCGTTCCCACGCGGGTCATCGCCGAACTGTTCGAGGGCATCCTCGGCAAATTGCAATGGATTCTGTTGGGCATGGCCGTGATTACCGTCATCGAGGCCGGCATCGGAATCATGGTTAGCATTTACAACTCGATGAGCGACCGCCGCCACGAAATCGCCGTCATGCGCGCCTTGGGCGCCAGCCGCACGACCGTCATGGTCATTATCCTGCTCGAATCGATCCTGCTTTCGCTGATGGGCGGCGCCATGGGCCTGGCCATCGGGCACGGCGCCATTTGGTGCTGCTCCTCGATGATCGCCGACTTGACCGGCGTAGCCGTCGGCCTGATGCAATTCCAACTGCCCGAGCTGATTTTGATTCCCGGCTTGATTATTTTGGCGTCGGCCGTCGGCTATTTGCCCGCCATGTCGGCCTATCGCACCGACGTCGCCAAGTCGCTGATTACAACACCGTAAAAAGAGGGACTAGAGGCTAGGGGCTAGGGGCTAGAGTACTGAAAACTGACCACTGATAACTGAAAACTGTTTCCCGTGTCCACACCACTGAAAAACATTCCGGCGTCTCTTTCTTCCGCGAAACCGGCGACGCGATATCGTGCGCTGTGCCCGTTGGCGGTGGTTAGCGTAACGCTCGGCGTGCTCGCGATCGTGACAGTCCTGACCGACACCGCGGCGGCGTGGCTATTGGCAACACTCATTCCGGTCGGAGGCGTCATCACCGGCTGGCTCGCCGTCAAGCAAATCGATCGGGCGCCGAACGAGTGGATCGGCCGGCGATTGGCGCACGTCGGCCTGTGGCTTTCCGTCGGAATGTGGCTGCTTGGTTCTCTGACGGCGTTTTGCCTGTATTACGGCAAAGTGCCCTCCGGCTATACCCAAATCACGTTCGACACGATCTGGTCCGAGTCTGACGGGATGAGCCGAGCGATTCCGCAAAAAGTCCGCGATATGCAGGACAGGAAAGTGTTTCTCGAAGGCTACATGAAGCCGCGCCGGACACTGACCGGCATCAAGGATTTCACCATTACTCCGACGAGCGGGGACTGCCCGTTCTGCCCGACGCCCACGCGGGCGCAGATGATCCGGGTGGTTTTGCCCGGCGACATGAGCACCGAGTACACGACGCATTTAATCGGCGTGGCCGGCCGTTTTCAGATTCACGAGGATGACCCGAGCGGAATCCCGTATTCGATCGAAGCCGACTTGCTGCGTTAGAAGCGGACTATCACGGATTACTCCCCTCTCCCAAAGGGAGAGGGGACTTTGCGTTAGAACCGGAACTCGGTGCCGATGTTGACGCCTTGCGCCCAGAAGGCGGTGGTGTTGCCGTAATAGGCCGGGAACGGCAGGCCGCCGCCAGTATTGGGCGGCACATTCCTCGAATCGACGGTCAAGTCGATCGCGTTGCCCGACCGCACGACATCGCCCCAGTAGAGCACGTCGTAGCCGACGAACGCCCGCCAACAACGCGTCAATTGATAGCCGATTTCCAAGTTCAACTGCGGAATGACCGCGAAAGCGTCGCGCTGATAGGTGCCGCTGTTGGTTGGGCCGGCAAGCACGCCGTTATTGTATCGCACCGTCGAACTGCCGCTGGTGACAACCGTCGTGCCGTCGATGTCTACGGTTTCATGATTGGCGCCCAGAGCGATTTTCGGGGCGATGGCCAACGACCATCGGCCGCGATAAAGCGTCGTTCTCAAGCCGACTTCCGTGCCGTAGAACTCGTTCTTCGCCGTGAAGTTGTCCTGGACCATGATGTTGGTGCTTGGAAGCTGCGTCAACGTGTCGTTTTCGTAAATGTCCGTGGAATCGTTCAATCGGAAATAACGGAAACCGACTAACAAATCGGTGCGGCAGCCGAACAGCGAGGGTATCGAACAGGGATTGCAAGGATCGTTGCACGTATCACAGCAACACGACTCGCAACAGCAAATGCAATGCGTGAAGTCCACGCCGGCCGATTGGAAGCCGTCGGTGACGTTGACGCCGATCGTGCCGGTTGAAATGCCGGGATAAGCCACCAACTGGCGGCTTTGCGTGCCGGTTCCGCCGGTGACGTCAAAATACGGCCGCGCGAGGATCGGGTCGCCATTCGAAGACGCCTCGAAGTTGTTGTCTTGTTCACCGAGCGTGAAGAAATCGAACTCGATGCCCCATTGATGGCAGCAATCGAGCCACATGCCAACGGTCGTGCGAACGCCCGAGCGGCCGTCGTTGCCGACCGTGTCATTGCCGTAAAGAATCGTCGTGCCCGGCTGGCCGAGCACGCCGGCTTGGTTTACAGGCGTGCCGGCCGGACTGGTCGTCACCAATGGCGGCAATTTCATGCCGCTAGTGAACCACATCAGATAATCGGCTCTCGCCCAAAACTGGCCCGGAGGACTCAGCGGCAAACTCAAGCCCAAATAATCTTCATCTCCGGCGACTGTTGCCCCGTTGGGCGATGCGGCCGCAGTCGGCGTCAATTGGCTGCCGGTCGCGGTCGTTTGGCTGCCCGCGGCCTGGGGCGCTAACGTCGGATTCGGCATCGGTTGCATTTGTTCGTATTCATACGCGGCCGACGGCGGGTCGGCAGCCAAGGACGCCTGTGCGCCGAGCCAATAACTTCCGGCGACCAGTGCTCCAACACACCATGCCGAGATAGCCTTTGCAGCCATGACTTCCCCCTAAAAGTGCTGTAAGATTTCTGAAATCCATCCGAGATTGCGGGATGTAACGATTATTCACCCTCTATCGCATCGGTAAAATTTGTGGGCAACATTAAGTTTAATGGTAGTAGCGTGTGAAAATGGGGCAAATGGGGTTTGGAGACTGGGGATTGGGGACGGGGGGTTTAGCTTTGATGTCATTCTGAGCGTAGCGAAGAATCGTTCAAGGTGGGAAATACGAGATTCTTCGCTACGCTCAGAATGACTGCCCCCGCCCCCAGCCTCCAGTCTTCATCCCTCCAATCCCCCGCCTCCAATCCCCAAACCCCCCCCCCCC
>CAZWNM010000417.1:0-3378 GCA_964635765.1 uncultured Planctomycetaceae bacterium
ACGCGTGATGCGGGGACGCATGTGCCGTGCGTCTTGGTTTTCCAATTTATGATTTATGATTTACTGTTTGTGGTTATGCACTAGCCACTAACCACTAGCCACTGACCACTAGTTTCCCCATGTCCTCTCTTCGCCTCCACATCCTAGAAGCGAAACAACGGCTGGCCGACGGCCACGCGGAGTTTCGCCGCCGCCACGAGGCCGGCTGCTCGGGCGTGGAATTATGCGCGGCCATCAGCGATTTGCGCGATGAGGTGCTGCTCGATTTGACCGAAGCGGCAATGGCCGATCTGAACGTGTCGGGACCGAACGGCCTTTGGCGCGAAATCGCGCTCGTGGCGCACGGCGGATACGGACGCCGCGACGTCGCCCCGTCGAGCGACGTCGATCTGATGATCCTGCACGCGTCCGGCGCCGCGGCGCGCGTGGCGCCGCTGGCCGAGCGGCTGCTGCGCGACGTGTTCGACGTCGGCCTGACGCTTGGCCACAGCGTGCGAACGCCGGAGCAGGCGTGCCGCATGGCGTGCGGCGAGACGATGGTTTGCACGTCGCTTATCGAATCGCGGTTGTTGCGAGGCAGCGCGGATTTATTCGCGCGCTGCCAAAACATGCTGCGGCGGCAAACGCATCGTCACGCCCGTCGGCTCATGGCCGGCATCCAAAAAGACCGGGAAGAAGAGCGGCTGCGCTACGGCGAAACGGTTTTTTTGCTGGAACCGAACGTCAAGCGGTCGCGCGGCGCGCTGCGCGACATTCAGTGGATCCGCTGGATCGGATTCGTTCGCTATGGAACGGCCGATTTCCGCCGATTGTCGGCCTTGGGCGACATTCACAAGGACGACGTCGAGACGATCGATCAAGCCGGCGAGTTCTTGTTGCGGCTGCGCAATGAATTGCACTTCCACGCCGGGCAGGCCGCCGACGTGCTGAGCCGGGCCGAACAGGTTCGCATCGCCGAGCTGCGCGGCTATGCGCCGCTGGCCGGGCTGCTGCCCGTCGAACAGTTTATGCGCGACTACTTCCGCCACACCGAAGCTGTGAGCCGCACCGCCTCGCGGTTCGCCGCCAAGGCGCAAACGCGCGACCGTATGGGCAGGCTCGTCACCGTGTTGTTCGGCCATCGCGTTGAACACGGCTTGCACGCCGGGCCGGGCGGCATCATTGCCACGCGCGCCGGCCTGCGCGCCATGCGCGGAAATCTGGACGCCGTGATCCGATTGATCGATCTGGCGAATCTCTACGATCAGCCGATCGCCGGGTCTACGTGGGACGCCATTCGCCGCGACATCGGACGCATTTCGGACGATCCACCCTCGACGGCCGCTTGCCGCCATTTCCTTTCGCTCTTGTCGCATCCCGCCAGGCTCGGCTCGCTGCTCCGCGACATGCACGGCGCCGGCCTGCTCGAACGATTCATCCCGGCGTTCCAACATGCCCGCGGCCTGCTGCAATTCAACCAATATCATCAATACACCGTGGACGAGCATTGTCTGCGGGCGGTGGAGTTCGCCGCCGATTTGATGTCGGACGCCGGACCGGTGGGCCGCGTGTATCGCGCGATCGGCCAGAAACATCTGCTGCATTTGGCGCTGCTGATTCACGATCTCGGCAAGGGCCATTTGGAAGATCACCGCGAGGTCGGCCTGACCATCGCCTCCGAAACCGGCTTGCGATTGGGCCTTTCGCCCGCCGAAATCGAATCGCTGCGGTTCTTGGTTCACAAGCACATGATGCTCAATCATCTGGCGTTTCGCCGCGACACGGCCGACGAGCAACTCGCGGTGCAACTGGCCGTGCAGATCGGTTCGCCCGAACTGCTGCAAATGCTTTACGTGCTGACGGCGGCCGATTTGAGCGCGGTCGGCCCCGATGTTTGGGACGGCTGGAAAACCGAGGTCGTCACCGATCTTTACCATCGCACCATGCAGCATTTGGCCGGCGAAAGCGTCGAAACCACGGTCGATAGCCTGTTGGGCCAGCGGCTCGAAACGGTTCGCGCGTTGCTCGGCCGGCGGCAAGACGAGCCGTGGTTCGCCGAACATCTCGACGCCTTGCCGACGGCTTATTTCAACGCCGCCACGCCCGAACAAGTCGTCGGCGATCTGCAATTGCTCGCCAATCTGACTCCGAACGGCGTGTCGGTCGTCGCGCGCTATCAGCCGGAAACCGACGTCGTGCAATGCACCGTCGCCACGTCGGAAAGCGCGACCTTCGGCATTTTTTACAAGCTCACCGGCGCGCTCGGAAGCCTCGGCCTGCAAGTCCGTTCGGCCGAAATCCACACGTTTTCCGACGGTTTGGTGCTCGATCGTTTTTGGGTGTTCGATCCCGATTTCGTCGGCGTGCCGCCGGCCGGCCGGTTGCGCGAGATCGAATCGACGCTCCTGGTGACTCTGCAAAACGCCGAGAGCAAGCCGCCGACGTTCCGCCGCACGTGGCAAGCGGCGAGCCGGCCCGCGCCCGTGCCCGGCGTGCCGACGCGCGTGAATATCGACAACAGCACGTCGGGCTTTTTTACGATCATCGACGTTTTCACGCACGACCGAGCCGGTTTGCTGTACGCCGTCGCCCAGGCGTTGTTCGAGCTCGGCCTATCGGTCGGCCGCGCGAAAATCGGCACGTATTTAGATCAGGTCGTCGATGTTTTTTACGTGACGGATCGCGAGAACAACAAAATCAAGGACGCCGACCGCCTCGACGAAATCCGTAACCGGCTGTTGGACGTCGTGGAGCGGGAAGGCTAAGGCTTGTCAAAAGCCAAGGGCCATTCTCAGAATCAAGTCATTCTGAGCGAAGCGAAGAATCTCCGTAAATCCAGCCAGATTCTTCACTATGCTCAGAATGACCGTTGCCAGAATTTTTTTGCCAACGTCCGAAGCGTGCGGGCAACGCCATTCAACGGTCCCACAAAACACAACTTGCACCCCGTTGCTTTTGTTTGCCATCGGAATCAGCGGCAATTTCCCCCCTTTCGTGCCAAAAAACGCCGCATTCACCCCCATCCTTACCGATCTTGCAATTCTCCATCAAAAAGTATTGCAATTCGCTCGGGGGGGTGATAAATTGGGCAAATCTTCGCACCTTTTCACTTCCCGCATTTTTTTCAGTTTCACGCCAGGAGGCAGCGATGCGTCGACTTTCGTTCACGCCTTTCACACCTTCCACACCGTTCGCCCTCTTCAGACTCTGCGCACTTTTCGCCCTCGTTCTTTTTTTTGCCGGCCCATTCTCCTCCGCCCGCGCCGCAATCACCGTCACGGGCAATGTCAGTCCAGCCAATCCATCGACTTGGACCAGTTCCACGACCGTTTACATCGGCAACACCGCCGCCGGCACGCTGACCGACAATGGCAGCCGCCTGCTTTCGTCTACGGGCTA
>CAZWNM010000418.1:0-3343 GCA_964635765.1 uncultured Planctomycetaceae bacterium
GACCAGTTGTTGGCCGTGGCCGAGAGGCTTTCGCGCAGCGTGATCGAGACACATTTGAGTTGGAATCGATCTCGCAGTTGGGCAGCGACATCTTCGTAGCCATGTTGGCTGAGCTGTGCCGCGTGGACGTCGCAACCGCGGGCCTCGATGCCGAAAACCGTGGAGGCTTCCTCTTCATTCGTAAACAGCACATCGGTATACTGCATCAGGTCGGTCATTACTGCGCGGGCCTTCTCCGCCGGCCAGAGCTTGCGGCGGAAGTTCAGGTCGCAACTGACTGTGAGCCCTTTCTGGCGAGCCGCGGCAAAAGCTTCCTTGGTGATCTCGGCCGTACTCTCGGCCAACGCCGGCGTAATGCCCGTCACGTGGAACCAACGCTTGCCGTTGAATATTTCATCCCAGTTGAAATCGCCAGGGCGCAATTCGGTGATCGAGCTGCCCTTTCGGTTATAGAGAAACGTGGACGGCCGTTGCGCCGCACCCGTCTCAACATAGTAGATCCCCAAACGAAAACCGTTGCGTTTGACGTGGTCGAGATTCAACTGATACTGGCGCATGTATGCCAGGCAGGCATCGCCGACGGCATTGTCCGGTACGCTCGAAACCACGTAGCACTGTATTCCATAACCGGCCAGCGCCGCGGCTACGTTCGCCTCAGCGCCATTGTAGCTGACGTCAAACTCCCTCGCCTGAACAATGCGCTCATATCGTTTGGTCGACAGACGCATCATCACCTCACCGAATACGACGACTTTGTCGTCCGAAACGACCTGTTTCATGCTAGTTTCCTCCTTTTGCCTCACGGACAATCTTACTGAACTTCTTTGCGTTTTCTGTGATGCCTGCGTAATCCTTGGCCACGATCAAGGCTTTGCCGACCATCGCGCTGCCGGCGCCCACCGCAATCGCGCCGGCCTTGATGTAGCTCGCCGCCGTGTCGAGGTTGACGCCTTTGGTAGGCATAAGCTCGATTTGCGGCAAAGGTTCTTTGATAGCCTTGAGATAACCCGGCCCTCCCATATTTTCGGCTGGAAATACCTTCACCACGTCGGCGCCGCCTTTCCAGGCTGTGATGATTTCCTGAGGCGTCAAGGCGCCGGGCGCGTAAGTGATGCCGTAGGTGCGGCAAATCTCCGCAATGTCAGGGGCAAAGCCGGGGCCGACAACAAACGCGGCGCCTGCAATAATGGCGGCCCGGGCCGTCATCGCGTCCAGAACGGTGCCCGCACCAATATAGAGATCCATACCCTTCAACTGGCTTGTCGCATCCCGGATGATTTCGATCGCACCGGGCACCGTCATGGTGATCTCCACAAATTGGATGCCGCCCTGGGCCAACGCCTTGGCAACGCTCACCAAGTCTTCCGGATTCTCCGTGCGAATAACGGCCACCACTCCGCTCTGTCTGAGGGAAGCCAGCACTTTGTCTTTAGCTATCACGTCGTCTCTCCTTTTTTCATACTACGGTTGTGATCTTCGGGCCTTCTCCCAACTCCTAGGACGACGGCGCCGGGAAACGGAACTTCGGAAGCCATCGGCGTCCAATTCCAATTCTGCGCGGTATTCCTTAGACTGTGGATGAATATCTTATTGTTCGATATGGACACGATCAACTCGGTGTCACCGGTAGACAGCGTCCATTGTGGTGTTGTTTGGCTCTGGTGACCCGTTGGCGCATTGATGGACGGCTCCACTGCCAAAATGACCGATGCAGAGTTGAGTGCAATCACTGCACCCAAGATCAGTTGTTTTGTTTGGATGTTCATATTGTCACACTTTCAGCAGTTGTTGTTAGCCTTGTGTGTGTCGTAGGTGTTGGAATGGTTATCGCTGGATGCGCCCTGATCTACCCTCTCGAACGAGTTGTTCCACTTCATCGAATGATACCAGATTGAAATCCCCTTGGATGGAGTGTTTTAGGCATCCCGACGCCGCGGCGAAATCCACGGTGCGTTGGGTCGGCCATCCCTGGAGCAGCCCATAGATCAAGCCCGCGGCAAAGGCATCGCCTCCGCCGATCCGATCCACGATCTGCATTTCATATTCCCGACTCGCGTGGCAGTTCTTGCCGTCGTGAAGAAGGCCCGCGAATCGGTTGACGGAGGCGGAGAGGTTTTCACGCAGCGTATAAGCGACGTGTCGAAATCCGAACTGCCGCTGCAACTGTGCAGCGCTTTCGTCCGGATTGCCATTGATGTCGAACAACGCCTGGGCGTCGTAGTGGGTTCCGATGAAGACGTTGATATAGGGCGTCAATTCCTTCAGCACGCGTCGAGCCTCTTCAACACCCCAAAGCGTGCTTCGGTAGTTGCAGTCAAAACTGACCGTGACGTTTAGGTGTTTTGCCGTTTGCAAACCATCCTTGAGAACGGAAAGCACGTTGCGACCCAATGCCGGCGCCGTTCCCGTGAAGTGCAGCCAGTCCTTGCCTCGCAGGATGTCGTTCCAGTCAACCTCGCCTTGCTGGATATCTCGGAAACTACTGTTCAGGCGGTCGTAAATCACCTTGGAAGGGCGTTGGGCAGCGCCGGCCTCGACGTATAAGATTCCCAGCCGCTCACCTCCGCGAACGACGCCATCGGTCTGAACGCCATAGCGGCGCAGGTAATTGACACAGGCTTGCCCGATTTCGTGAGCGGGAACCCTCGAAATAACAGAGGCTTGCACGCCCCACTGTGACAACGCCACGGCGACGTTGGCCTCTCCGCCCGTATAATGCACGACAAAGTCTTGGGCCTGCACAAGACGTTCATGTGCCTGTGCGTCGAGTCGCAACAGCAGTTCGCCAAAAGCCACGAATGCCTTTGCGGATACGGCCGTGCTGCGGTTGTCTGCCTTATCTACGTTCATGATTTGAGCATGTTTGTCTTCTGCGTTTCTGTCATGTGTGGTGCGTTAGTCGTTTTCCGCACTTCCTTGCACATTGCCACGATAGTCTCCGGCGGGACGTCCGGCTGAATGCAATGCACGGCGGCGGCCCCAACACGGATGTAACGCCGGAAGTGCCGAAGAACAGGGGCACCCGGTCGGGTTCCTCGTGATTCAACGCACACAATAGGCGGTCTCTAGCGGTAAACAACATCTTGAACTGCGAAACTCTATGAGAAATGAGACGCCTCGAGCAATGCCCTGAAGTTTTCTAAGGGCACGTCAGGCGTCGTTGTATTAGCAGGAGCCACAATCAGGCCCCCTCCGAATGGGCGTCCCAAGGTGTCGGCAAGTTGATGAACGGCATCTTTGATTTGTTGCGGTGAGCCAAACACCAACAGGTTTTGGACATCGACGCCGCCGCAGAACGATAACCGCCCCCCGAATCGCTTGACAACATCGTTTATATCCATCG
>CAZWNM010000419.1:0-3336 GCA_964635765.1 uncultured Planctomycetaceae bacterium
TCTCGGCCGAGATGATGACGCTCCACTGGCACACCGGGGCAACCACCGAGATTGGGCGACAATTCAATAGCGAGCTGCTTGAACTTGGCGAGCCGATCTACCAAGCCGAGAATATAATCTGGGGAAGGGAGGCCGTGAAATGAAATCGAAAACCGTCCTTCCGAAACCGGCGGCGTTTTCCTCGAACCAAAAGAATAACCGAGCGACGCCGCCGAAAAAATCGACGCTATCAAAAGCCAATTCCCCGTCCGCCGACATGGCCGCAAAGATGCGAGTTGGAGCGGCGTTGGTCGCCGGCGGGCAGACGTTGACGGCCGCCGCAAAATTGCTCTGCCTGAATTGGGCTTACTTCTCCCAATGTCGGAACCAATTTCCCGATCTGTGGCAGCAGGAAATCGAGCGCGCGCTGGCCGCAGCCCAAAAGCCGCCATCCCACGAAACGGGCGAGGTAATTAAGCGGGCCGTCGCGCTGATAGCCGCCGGCGGTTCGATTAACGCCGCCGCGCGAACATTGGGGATGCAACCGAGACGCCTCCATAAAATCAAGGAGTTGCTGAAAAAGGAATGGGGCGACGAATTTTCCGTCGCCAAGGCCCAACTTGTGGCGATTGGCTACCAATTCCCCAAAGGACCGCCCGAGAAAACGCAAGAGAAAATCCGCAATGCCAGGGCCCTTGCAGCGGCCGGACTCACCAAGTTGGAAATCGCTAAAAAAATGGGCGTCGATCTCGGCACCATTGACCACTGGCGGGATAGCTACGCAAATACGTGGCAAGAAGAATATGCCCGCGCGATGGAAGCGGCCGTCATCATGGTTCGATCGCAAGTCGGCACTGACGCGGTGCTCGACGATCCGGCCGAATTCATTCGCCGCGCCTATGTCTGCGATCGCTGGACAAGGGAAAAAGGCGAAATATTGTTGCCTGTCCGCGATTCCTCTACCGTGAGCAGCTTCTACGCGACCTACTACAAGCCAGTTCGTTTGGCCGATAGCGCGCCGCCAACGCCCGTGCAATACGAAGGAACCATCAGAATTTGGGCTTGGTTGACCGGCGATCCGCCGCTGAAAGACATCACGGTAGAAATGCTGGCACGTTTCAAGTCGTGTCTTCAAAAAATGCGAGGCAAGAAACGAGTGGGCTACATGTCCGCAAACACCGTGAGAAAACACTTGAGACATCTACAAACCCTACTCGACAAGGCCGGCCCTCCTGGCCCACGCAATCGCGACGCGGCTGGAGTTATTCCCGGTCCAGTTGCCTGGATAAAGCCGCCGCGATCGGAGGAAAAGCTGCCGAAGATTATTACGATGGAAATGCTTGGCGACGTGTACATGGCCGCCGTCGCAATGGACGTGCCGCGTCTGCCGGGCTTCAAGCCGGCGGCCTGGTGGCGAGCACTATTGGCGGTCGCGTTCAATACCCAGCTACGCCATCGCACGCTATTTGAAATGCGCATGGACGAAATCGACTGGGCACATTGCCAACTTGACCTGCCGCCGGCACGCCTCAAAAGCCATCGATCCCAAAGCATTCACCTGAACGAGGTGGCGATGCGACACCTGTTGTCGATCCGAACGGACCGTGAGCTCGTTTTCCAGTGGCCGCACTCCCGAAAGCAATTCGACCGCTGTTTCTATCGCTTACAGGCCGCGGCTGGAATTCCATTAAAAGACCAATTCGGACTCCACGATATTCGTCGAACCGCAGCAAGTGCCATTTGGGCCGATTCGCCGGCCGCCGCTCAATATGCCCTTGGCCACCGAAGCATCGAAACGACAAGGGCACATTACGTCAACGGAACCTCGATCGTCGCCCGGGCATTGGATGCCCTGCCGCAACCGTCCGCATTTAGCGAAAATAGCGAAATGAAACCGGCGGAACAAATCGGCGCAGGGACCGATGGCAACCAAGAGGCCGGCATGGGCGACATTATTGCCGCCTTCCGCCGGCTCATGGCCAGCGGAACAAGTCGCGAGGAATTAGAGGCGTGCATTCGTCGAGCGGACCCAACTTCTAGCCCAATCGGAACGCTCGATGCGCAAAGCACCCCCAAAGCGACGGCCTCTAGGCGCGCCAGAGCCGTCGCGTAAAGCGTCACAACGAACAAAGGCCCAAAAGGCCGCAAGAAAGGCGGTTCCAGCATGACCATCGTTAAAGCCGTCCAATACTCGACGATTCAGGGCGCCGCCCGTTACGTCACCGAGATACGCCGGGCCGCGGCGGACCACTTTCGAGCTTGCCGACGAACCGAAGTGAATCGGGCGTCGATCCGCGAGCTTGTTCGTTACGCAAAGACGCGGTGAGCAGCAAATCCACCGCTCGCTTTTTATTTCCCGGGAAATGTCGCCGCCGCGCTCGACGCGGCCGCCAGCCGTCACTTTCGATCGCCTACGTTCGATTCTATTGGCCGGTTGTGCCCGAGGTATTGGACACGTCCAGGGACATCGGACCGCAACAGCGTGCGAATGGCGAGGCCGGTTTCCTCCTCCGCCATCGCCGCCGTCGTTTGTTTTCGTTTTCGATCCCCAGCCCTTGATTATTCTGGCCAGTCGGTCCCCCCGCGTTGATCGGACATGGCACCGCTGGTTTCGCGTCGCCGTCTTTCGATGCGTAACCCCAGCCGTAACCCTGGCGGCCAAGAGACGGGCCGCGTCGCGGTCTGGCCGGCCCGCTGGCACCAAGGTTGACGCCAGGCACGCCGCTGGAAACGTCGCGAGCATATCAGGTAGGCGAACAAACCACGCGGCCGGCAGTTTCAATAAAGGCTGGCAAACCCGGAAAATCTTGGTTTTTCCCCTCACGTAACCCCGGCGTAACCCCAGGCCAATCCCCACCATTAGGCCAAGCAAGAAGCCTTGCGTAACTCATTGTCACGCAAGGCTTTAAGTAGTGCCCCCTCTCGGACTTGAACCGAGAACCCTCTGATTAAGAGTCAGATGCTCTAACCAATTGAGCTAAGGAGGCTTAGTTGTAACTCGTTATCTCATAAGCACTTACGGCCGATTTATTACACCACCCATTTTGACTGTTTTACGACACTACGCCACATACTACGCCACAAACCAGTTTCGACACCCGTAACGTATAGTTCATCACTATGAAAAAACCAGCTAAACCGACACCCGATTTCCCGCTTTTTTCTCACAACAATGGTCAATGGGCAAAAAAAGTCGCCCAAAAACTCGTCTACTTTGGCCCGTGGGACGACCCGCAGGCTGCATTGCTCCGTTACCGTGAAGCGGAGTCCCATAATATACTGTCTCAGAAAAAGCCAGTCAAGCCTCACCCCGACTTCCCGCTGTACCCCCACGCATCGGGACAATGGGCAAAAAAG
>CAZWNM010000420.1:0-3321 GCA_964635765.1 uncultured Planctomycetaceae bacterium
GCGATCGCAGCGGTCGGCTTCGTCGAGGTAGGCCGTCGATACGAAAATCGTCACGCGCTCCTCGTGCAGTTGGTGCAGGATTCGCCAAAAATCGCGCCGCGACACCGGATCGACTCCGTTGGTCGGCTCGTCGAGGAAGAGGATTTTCGGCGTGTGGATCAGTGCGCACGCCAGCCCGAGCTTCTGCTTCATTCCGCCCGACAGATTCCCGGCCAAGCGGCGTTTGAACGGCGTCAAATTGCTGAAACTCAAGAGCCGGTCGATTTTCTGCTCGCGGCCTTCGAGCGGCTCGTCGTAAATGTCGGCGTAAAAACGGATGTTTTCCATCACGGTCAGATCGGAATACAATCCGAACCGCTGGCTCATATAGCCGATCTTTTCCTTGATAGCTTCGGCGTCGCGAACGATATGGCAGCCGGCCACCCAGGCGTCGCCGCCGGTCGGCTCCATGATCGAAGTCAGCAGCCGCATCGTTGTCGTTTTGCCGGCGCCGTCGGGCCCAACCAATCCGAACGTTTCCCCTTCCTCAACCGTGAGCGTCAACGCATCGACCGCAGCCGTTTCGCCGAATCGTTTCGTCAGTCGTTCGGTTTGGATGGCTGGCATGACTAGGGGCTGGGAATTAGGGACTAGGGAAACAAGACTAGGAGACGAGGAGACTGGGAGACGAGGAGATTTCGGGAATGAACGTGAATGGGTTAGTTTGTGTGAAAAGCATGGAATCCGCTTGCTGTTTGCGCCAGTCTCTCCCAGTCTCCTAGTCTTTCTTCCCCCGCGCCTCGCCCCCAATCTCCACTACCGCATCAACCGGCATTCCGGGCTTCAATTCCCATTTTGGATTGTCAACGTTGATCTTGATCCGATACACCAACTTGACGCGCTCTTTTTGCGTTTCCACGTTTTTCGGCGTGAATTCAGCCTCTTCGGCAATGAACGAGACGCGGCCCTCGTATCGTTTGCCGTCGCTGCCGCGCGATGAATCAGCGATGATCCACGCGCGCTGGCCGACCTTCACCCGTTGCAAATCGTCGCCCACAATATACGCCCGAAGCCACACGTTGTTCAAGTCGCCGACGGTGACCACGGCAGTGCCGGGCGCGACGTACTCGCCCGGCTCGATGTTCTTCGACAACACCACGCCCGACAGCGGCGAGCGAACCGTGGCGTAGCCGAGTTCGGTTCTCGCCAAATTCCACGCCGCCAGAGCTTGTTTCACGCGCTCGCGGCCCTGGTCGATGTCTTCCTGACGCGGCCCGATTTTCACCAATTCATATTGGGCATTCGCCTGATCGAGCGTCGATCGGGCCTCTTTGATCTGCTCCTTGCGCGGACCTTCCTGAACGAGGCTCAGTTGCTCCTTGGATTCGTTGTATTTTTGGACGGCGATTTCGCGGGCGGCCTTCACGGCGTCATATTCCTCGGCGGAAATGGTTTTTCGCTCAAAGAGCGTCGTCGAGCGGCGAAAATCGGCCTCGGAACGATCGACGTCCGCGGCGGCGGAGGCAAGGGCCGCCTTGGCCGCGGCGATTTCTTGCGGACGCGAACCGACCAGCAAATCGGCCAGCGCGTGATCGGCCTTTTCAAACGCCGCCCTGGCCGCTTCAATTTCTTGCGGACGCGAACCAGCCTTGAGCGCGGCATACGCGGCCGCCGCCACGTCGTACTCGGCCTTGCGAAGATCGACGTTGCATTGCAGATCGGCCGTATCGAGTTTGGCCACGATCTCGCCCGCCTTGACTTTTTGGCCTTCGTCGAAACAACGCTCGACGACGCGGCCGGCGATCTTAAAAGCGATTTGGACTTCCGTGGTTTCGATATTGCCCGACACGCGGATTTGCTTGTCGGAATGATCGTCCGAGACGAACAGCGACCAATAAGCGAAGCCCCCGCCGGCGAGCAGGAGGATTCCGAGCAGCAAGAAGAGTCGTTTTGCTTTCATGGCTGGCAATCGGGCCCAGGGCGGTCTCGGCGATCGGCTCGCGGCGGATTTGCGGATCGAGTTTGGGCTTCTGCCATGACACACCCCTATGTGATTATAGGTCCACAATGCGGCCAGCGTCAATGAAAGGCGTCCATTCAAAGATTTCGGGCCTGCGGACCGCGGCAAACCCGCAAAAAGGGGGAACCCATTCCACTCACCCGGCCTCTTCGCTACACTAGCATGAGGACAATCCACTGGGCGTTTTGCTCGTCCTTTTCGCGGCGAATCCATTTGCTGGCAACCGTTTTGATCCTTTCAACATCCGAGGAATCATCATGAGAAACGTTGTCACCCTCGTGCTGGGCGGCGGACAGGGCACTCGGCTGTATCCATTGACCAAGTACCGTTCCAAACCGGCCGTGCCTATCGCCGGAAAATATCGGCTTATCGACATCCCCCTGTCGAATTGCATCAACAGCGGATTGAACCGTTGTTATGTATTGACGCAATTCAATTCCGTCAGCCTGCATCGCCATATCCGATCGACCTACACGTTTGATCCGTTCGACGGCGGTTTCGTCGAGGTGTTGGCGGCCCAGCAAACGCTCGATAACGCCAACTGGTATCAGGGCACCGCCGACGCCGTCCGCCAAAACCTCCGCTACATCGAACAGCCCGGCATCGAATACGTCCTGATCCTCTCCGGCGACCAGTTGTATCGGATGAACTTTCAGGATCTGCTCCTGACGCACATCCAAGCGGCCGCCGACGTGACCATCGCCGCCGTGCCGGTCCACAGCGCCGACGCCGCGAGCTTTGGCATCATGCGGCTGGACGAAACGGGCCGGGTCGTCGGTTTCTTGGAAAAACCGAAAACCGAGCAGGAACTTGAACTGGTCCGCACCGATCCCGCGTGGATTGACGCGCATGGCATTCACAGCCGCGGACGCGATTGTCTGGCCAACATGGGCATTTATCTGTTCAACCGCGACACGTTGATCGACGTGCTCCAAAAAACCGACTACCGCGATTTCGGCAAAGAGGTCTTTCCGGCGTCCATCCGCACGCGCCACGTGCAAGTCCATCTGTTCGACGATTATTGGGAAGACATCGGAACCATCAAGGCTTTTTATCAGGCGAACCTGGAGATGACGGGCTTGCAGGCGCCGTTCGATTTAGCGCCGGTCGAAGCGCCGATCTACTCACACGCCCGATTCCT
This sequence comes from uncultured Planctomycetaceae bacterium, assembly GCA_964635765.1. Taxonomy (GTDB): domain Bacteria; phylum Planctomycetota; class Planctomycetia; order Pirellulales; family Thermoguttaceae. The sequence goes on from CAZWNM010000420.1 coordinate 3,141, forward strand.
GCCGCCGACGCGCATCGACGGCGCGACGATTCGCGGCAGCCTCGTGGCCGACGGGTCGATCATCGAGGACGGCGTGGTGGTCGAAAACAGTATCATCGGCCTGCGCTGCCACATCGGCCGCAACGTGACGATCCGCAATTCGATCCTGATGGGCTGCGATTTGTATGAAACGCCCGACGTC
>CAZWNM010000421.1:0-3307 GCA_964635765.1 uncultured Planctomycetaceae bacterium
TCGGCCGCCGGCGATGCGTTGATAAAGGTGAAAGCCGTGCCATGCCGCGTTGCGCGCCCAGCCGATCCAAGGATATTTCGACTTTACGAAGCGAAAAGTCTCGATCGGCTCTCCGCCGTATTTCATTTTGTAGCCTTCGCCGCCGCCGCACAAATCGTAGCACGTCATGCCGCGCCGTTTCCAATAGCGCATGACATGCCATTGGAGCAGTTCGTTCGGGCAGAAATGCTGATCCTGCCGCCAGCTTGCGTTTCCCCAGAAATAAGCCGTGTCGTGCATTCCGAGGAAAATGCCCGTGGCGATCGAGCGGCCTTGCGGGTCGCGCACCCGCAACAGGAGCAAGTCGCCGGTGGGCAGCAGATGTTTGATTAAGAGCCGGGTGCGTTCGGCGTCGTACGGCGGCACTAGCCCCTGTTTGGCGAACACGTCTTTCAATTGGGCATAATACTCGTCGGCGAATTCGATGTCGGAGGCTTCCTCGACGGTCGCTCCCAGCCGCTGCGCCTTGCGAATCCGATAGCGGCACGACGTGGCGCTCAACCGCGAGTAGACGACGTCTTCATCGGCCGCGAGGTCCACGACGAGGCTTTTGTAAATCGTATGCGAAAAGCCGAGATCGACGAGATCGTCGGGCGTGATGTCGGCGTCGGCGAATTCAAGATGGCTGCATTGCAGTTGCCGAAACGCATATCGGCAAAGCGACTCGACGGCCTCGCGGCGCGAAACGCCCGGCATCAGACGCAGGCCCATCCGCTCGGTCATCCAGCCTGGAAACGGCGAGCCGAGGATTTTGAGGCCGGCTTTGCGAATCGTCAAACCGGCGAAATAGCCGGCCGTCGCGCCGTCGTTTTTCAACGCCAACACGATCGGCTCGCCGCGATGCGCTTCGGCCAGGTAGCGAAGCCAGGCGGGCGACTGGAAAATCTCGCGGCCCGGCAATGCGGCCAGCACGCGGCCCCAGTCGTCCAACGAACCGGCGAATGGCTCGAATGTCAACATGCTGAAAACCTTACGTGGTTCCTGAAAACATCTTTTCGGCGAGCCATTTCCATTCCAATCGCCGCCGCTGGGCGTTGGTGATTTCGCGGCCGCCGTTTTTCTGAAGCAGATAGTCGAGCAACGCGGCGGCGGGCACGAACCAGCCGTTTTTCTTGGAAAGCCGTCGCATCAATTCCTGGAATCGGGGATTCAACTTGCCGTCGGCATAAAAACCCTTGGCGAAATGCGTGTACATGATGCACGCCCCGCCCCGCGATTCGAGGCGATCTTGATTTTCCTCGGAAACGCGGCGGTTGAACGATTCGACGTCGTGACCGTCGCACGAAGCGAACCAATAATTGACATACGGCTTGAGCGGGTCGCGATAGGGCATGAACGGACACGCCGCAAGCGTGTCGATGTCATTGAACGTGAAGTTGCGGAAATACTTGATTTTGTGTTTGCAGACGTCGCCCCAAAAATACGGGCTGCTCTCGATGTGGCCGGCGTACTTGCCGCGATTGCGACGGCGCGTGAGCAAGTTGTACAACAGCCTACGGCAACCGGTCAGCCGGGCGTCGGCCCAATAAATGCCGTCGGCGACGCCGGTGTGATTCGCCGCGGTCGCCGGATCATGGCCGAAAAGCTCGGCGAATTTGTCCAACGCGGCTCGAATCTCATCGCGCGGCAGGCCGTGCCAGGTGCAGTTGTGGAACCCGATCTCGAACCCTTGCGCCTGCAATTCCTGCGCCCAATGCAAATACCCGGGCCGTTCGCAACTGTCGCCGGCGTTTTTTCCGAGGTTGCGGTCGCCCTCGACCACCCAGACCGATTTGGTCGTGTGAAATCCGCATTCCGCCAAAAACGAATACACCGGTCCGACGTTCTCCAACGTCGCGGAATCCGTGTCGTCGAAAATCGTGAACGCGAACCGCTTGTCGTCGGGCCACATGTTGATGTCGGACAAATTCACGCTTTATTTGCCGTATTTGGCGCACAACTCGCGGACGGCCGCGACAACCTGCCGGCTCTCGTCTTCGCGCATCCCTTGAAACAGCGGCAGGCTGACAAGCCGAACCCACAGGGCCGAAGCCACGGGCAAATGCTCTGGCCGCCAGTGGAACGTCTCTTCGTAATACGGATGCAGGTGCAACGGACGCCAGTGAACCGAGCAACCGACGCCGCGATCGCGCAATTGCACGATGAACTCGTTCCGGTCAATCGACAGTTTTTCCAGTCGCAGGCGGATCGGAAAAAGGTGCCACGCGTGGAGGCGATCGGTCGGATCGGGCGGCAACTCGATCTCGGCGACGTCGGCCAATTGCTCGCGGAACATTCGGGCGATCGTTTCGCGCTCCCGCCGCATTTCTTCCGCGCGGGCGAGCTGGTGGATGCCGACGGCGGCGGCGATGTCGGTCATGTTGTACTTGTAGCCCGGCGCCGCGATGCGATAATCCCAAGCGTGGTTGCCGGCATAACGCTTCCAGGCGTCGTGCGAAAGTCCGTGCAGCGACATCTGCCGCATTCGAACGGCAAGATCGTCGTCGTCGGTCACAATCATGCCGCCCTCGCCGGTGGTCATGGTTTTGTTGGCGTAGAACGAAAAGCAGGTCGCCGCCGAGGTGTTTTCGCCGCAGCGCCGCCAGCCGTTGCCACGTGATTGATACGCCGCCGGAAAACTGTGGGCGGCGTCTTCGATCACCCAAAGCCCATGCTTGTCGGCGAACGCCTGCACCGCGTCCATGTCCATCATCAAGCCGCCGACATGCACCGGCATGATGCCGACCACGCGAAGCGACCGGTCGAGCGGCGTTTGGCCGGCGCGAAGCTGCTCGATTTTTCGTTCGGCGTCGGCCAGATCGATATGGCACGTCACCGGATCGCAATCGACCAACAGCGGGACGGCGTTTTGATAGCGAACGACCTCGGCCGTGGCGGCGAACGTCAACGTGGGCACCAGCACGGCTTGGCCCGGCCCGAGGCCGAGGGCATCGACGGCCAGATGGAGCGCGGCGGTGCAAGAGTTGACCGCGACGGCGTTTTTTCCGCCCGTGGCCGCCGCGAACTCGCTTTCCAATCGCTTGCATCGCGGGCCGGTCGTCAGCCAGCCGGAGCGAAGGCATTCGACGACCTCATTGATTTCCGCCTCACTGATCGACGGGCGGAAAAAGGGAACGCTGATTTGATTCGGACGCGACGAAGAAGCGTTTTCGTAAGCCATTATGACGATTTAGAGTCTTTCGATGCGTTGCACGGCAGCCGGTCGGCAATCAGCCGAACCAGGGTGCCAAAAATAATGGTAACATCGAGCCATAGCGATTGCCGCTCC
>CAZWNM010000422.1:0-3274 GCA_964635765.1 uncultured Planctomycetaceae bacterium
AGGTTTCGGCGTCTGCGCCTTGGCCGGCTCGTTTTGATCGGCGTCGGTTTTCGGCAGCTCGTTTTTGGGCGATTCGGCTTTTGCGGGAGCGTCCTTTCTTGCGCCGGAAAGAACGACCGTGCCGGCCATGGCGATCGCAAGCCGCGGTTCGTAGGGACGCAGTTGAATCTCCATGGTGTCGGAACCATAGCCCAGCGGGTCGTCCGAGGTGACGCCAAGCGGGAACGGACTGCCGCTGACAACGCAGCCGGGTATCTTCGCGCCGCCGAGCATCTGAGCGAGAATGGCTTCGCGGTCGATGCCGTAAACCAACGCCCGGCGGAACGTTCGATCAGAAACAAACGGCCGGCGAACGTTGGGGATCAGACAGTGCATGAGCGGCAAAGCGTAAGGCTGGACGATCAAATGAATATCATCCTGCAACGGAGCGACGTTCCACGGATTGATGCGGTCAACGGCGAGGATGTCGCCGCGTTTTAGGGCCGCGATGGCTTTTGCCACGGTCGGATAGCGTCGCTCGACGAGTTCTGTCGGCCGGCCCGACACTGCGGCGAAGTATCGCTCGTTGGCGACGAAAACCGTCTCCGTCGGCCCGCGCGACAGCGCGAAAAATGGCCCATTCGACGGCAAGGCGGCATCGACCGGAGCGCCCTGCGGCGTCAAAATGATTTGCAACAGAGCCTCGGGGCGAACGTGCGGCCGACGCAATTCCACTTCCACGTCGTAAACGCCGCGGATCGAAACCGCATTGAGCAACTCGGCCCAATCGACGCGGTAGTCGTTCTCGCCTGGTTCGGCCATCGCCAACAGCCGGCGGGCCACGTCGGAATTACACAGCGTGGCGTTGCCCGCCGCCCAACCGACATTTGGCTTCAAGCGAATCGCCAGCCGTCGCCGGTTCGGGTCGTATGCGATTTTGCCGACGGGGCAATCGTATCTGCCGCCTTCCGTGCCGGAGCCTATGTACTCGGTCAGCGTGCGAACCAGCAGTCGTTCCATGCGACGAGCGGCCCAATCGTTGGAATGCGCCGCCGACGCGACTGCCGCGGCGCCGGCCGACGAGGTCACGCCAACCACCACGCGCGGACATTGTTGATGAATCGTCGCCGCCAATTCACGAGCGCCGGCCAGGTCCGGCCAAATCTCGCCGACTTGCCGAATTTGCGAGCCGGCCTCGTGCCAGCGGCCGGCGGCCGCCGCCGAACGGGCGCCGGAAAGCAGCGGTTCGGCTTGACGAATGAAACGATTCCGCCACTCGATCGCCACCGGATGATCGGGAAAATCGACAGCCAAGTTGTGCAACAACACGCGGGCGGCAGAATAGTTTTGCTCGTCGACATAACGCTTGACCAACTCGTCGGTCGCCAAGCCCAAGGCTTTTCCGATGTTCGGCCATCGCGGATTCCGCGCGTGCAACTCGCGCAACAATGCCAACGCCCCGTCATATTGCCGCCTTTGTTGTGAAAAACTCGCTTCCGCAAAGAGAAACTCATCGACGGCATTGCCGAGGTCCGGCAAGTTCGGAGCATTCTGCTGGAGAAACAGAAAACAATCATACGCGGCGTCGAATTGTTTTTCGGCAGCCAAGGATCGGGCCTTCCCCAGCACCAATTGCTCGAATGTCTCGAACTTGACGATCGACCGCCAATCGACCTCGAATTGTTTCTCCGAATCGCTGACAAGTTGAACGGTCAGCTTGCCGACGGCCTTGCCCGGCGCCGGCGGATGCATCCGATCCGGCAAATCGAGTCTTTTGACCTTCACCACTTCGTTTTTATTGGCGGCGTTGAGCGTAATCAGATCGTAGGGGTCTTCTTCATAGAGCGGCACGTCGGCGCGCGCGGAGGCGAGACACGCCAGCCACAGAATGCCACCGATCGTTACCGCGAGTTTTCTCATGGTTGCCGCGATTCCGGTTGCGGAATTTCGTACAGAACGCCGTCAAGCCCGGCAACCAGCAGCTTTTGGCTTCGGCCGCACAAGACCGGCCCCGCGCCGAGCGGACAGCCGACGTTCACCTTGCCCAACGTCTTGCCGTCGGCGGCGTCAACGAGCCACACAATTCCGCTGCACGACGCCAAAAGAAAATGGTTTCTAACGTGCAATGGCGCACCAGCTAAGGGGCCGAATTCCAATTTGACCCGCCAGAGTTGGCCGCCCTTGGCATCGAAGCAAAGCAGTTGATCGGCGTCGGTCGCCAGCACCACATTATCGCCGACGCGAGCGGGCCCCCAGGCGCATCGGCCGCCGATGACCTGTTCCTTGGCGACGGCCAACGACGGCAGCGTGAAGACCGTAAGTCCTCCGGCGGTGTCGCAGGCAAGAACGGATTCACCCAACACGGCCGGCGGCAACGCGATCGGCGTCGAAACCGCCGTCTCGGCCAACGACGCCAAATGCGGCTTGGGCTGATCTTGAACGGCGAGGCAATAAACCCGCGACTTGCCATCCGACAAAATCGCCTGTTCGGCAACCCCTCGCTTAACGTCAATCACCGTCGGCGTCGTCCAGGCAACCTCTTCGCCCGGTTTGAGCCGCGGCTGAAACGGCTCGGCAAGCAAATCGCCGCTTTTGGGATCGAGCAAAAACACCTGACCGTTCGTGCATGGCGCCAACAGGCCGCCGTGGAATGCGATTGGCGAACAGGCGAGTTTTGCGCGGCTGTCGGGCAAACGAAGCCACTGAATCGTCGGCAACGCCGCCTTCGCGCCAAACACGCCAATCTGATCGCCGCCGCTACGACCGCGGACGGCAAACAGCCCGCCGGGCAGTTCGACGAGGCGTCCGAGCGGCTGGGAAATGTGATACGCGTCGGCCGAGACGAACGGTTCGCACACGGCGGTGGTTTGCTCGACGTCGATTCGGAATACGTCGCCGGCGGCCGTGAGGGCCAGCAACGTATCCGCCGTGTCCCTATTGGCGCCGTCGAGCGAGTGAAGCGGCTCGCCCGCAAGCGGCGAGGCCAATCGCGTTTCCCAACACGTATCATTCTTTTCGACGTCGACCGCTGAAACCGTGGCGCCGGGCATGTTCGGCTTCCGATAAATCGACACGACCGCTCGCCCGACGACCGCCGGCGGTTGGAGAAAAATGCAGCCTCGGTTGTTGACCCACTGCGGCGAGAGTTGGCCGCGCGCGGCCTGCACGTCGTATCGGGTCAGGCGATTGTCGGCGATCCAAAATTGCCCGCCTTGCATCGCGGCGTATCGCACGAGATTGCCGCCGCCTTCAATCGCGGTTTCGCCGATTTCCTGCAAGGGCGTTTTGGCATCGG
>CAZWNM010000423.1:0-3271 GCA_964635765.1 uncultured Planctomycetaceae bacterium
CAATAAGGCCGTCTATATGCTTGATGCAAAAGGCAAGCGAGTGCCTATCAGCATCTCAACGGCTGCGTTCAAGGACGAAAATGGCAAAACAATCGGCGGAGTCGAAACTTTCCGCGATCTCAGCTTGGCCGAAGACCTCCGCAAGGAGTTGGAGGCGAAATACAGCTTCGCCGACATTGTGGGCCGAAGCGCGGCAATGCGACACGTGTTTCAACTGTTGCCACAGATTGCCGAAAGCGATAGCACGGTATTGATTGAGGGAGCCAGCGGCACGGGCAAGGAGCTTTTTGCAAAGGCGATTCACAAGCTCTCGCGCCGGCGCGACAAGCGATTCGTTGCGTTGAACTGCGCGGCATTGCCCGACACGCTATTGGAATCAGAATTGTTCGGCTACAAGGCCGGGGCATTCACTGATGCTCGGTGTGACAAGCCCGGCCGCTTCGCTCTGGCCGACGGCGGCACATTGCTCCTGGACGAAATCGGCGACATTTCGCCGGCTATGCAGGTCCGATTGCTGCGAGTATTGCAGGAAAAGGTCTACGAGCCGCTTGGCTCCGTCGAGTCGGTTAAGACCGATGTGCGAGTGATTGCGGCAACGAACAAAGACCTTGCCAAACTTGTGCGCAAAGGTATTTTCCGCGAAGACCTTTTCTATCGCATTCACGTCATTCGCCTTATGTTGCCGAACCTTCGTGACCGACGCGAGGACATCCCGCTTCTAATTGAACATTTTATTGCCAAGTTCAACCGGTCACAGGGCAAGGACGTGGTGGGCGTATCGGATGATGTGCTCGCCCGGCTGATGGAGCACGACTATCCGGGCAACGTCCGCGAGTTGGAGAACATCCTTGAGCACGCCTTTGTTCTGTGTCGTGGCGCTTTGATCGAACTTGCTCATCTGCCGCCGCAGCTTCGCGGGGCAACAGAAGCAGCATCCCCGAACATTGCCGGCATGACGCTCGAAGCGATGGAGCGATTTTTAATAGCCGACGCCCTGCGTCGCACCGACGGCAATCGTGCTGCCGCTGCCCGTCAGTTGGGCATCAATCCCAGCACGCTTTTCCGCAAACTCAAAGCGTTGGGGATTGAAGAGCCGAAACCGGAATAAAACGACAGGAAGCGTTGCATAATGCAATACCGTGAAGTTATTGGCCATTGCGTTTTGCAATGCACGGTATGGCTACCGATCAGGCTGGAAAAGTTGTAACTAGTCTCGCTACCTATGGTTACGCCTCTTTGTGGCTGCAATTGCCAATCTTGGCACGCCGATTGCTATTAGTGCTTCCATGAAAATCGCCATTCCAATTTGGCAAAGCCGGATTTCGCCTGTCTTCGATGTCGCCGGGCAACTGCTGTTGGTCGATTGGGCAGATGGCCGAGAAGTCGCTCGAACGGTGCGTCTGATCGACGAAACTTCGCCTGATGAACGATTGAAAAAACTGGCTGAACTCGGCGTCGAAACGCTGATTTGCGCCGGCATCTCGCAATCGTTGGAAATCGCGTTGGCTGAGTGCAGCATTTGCGTGATTGCCGGAATCTGCGGCGATGTTGAAGAAGTATTGGCCGCGTTTCAGACGGGGCGATTAGACGAAGAACGTTTCTCCATGCCCGGCTGTTGCGGTCAGCGGCGTCGCCGACGTGGCGGCTGCCGACGACAAGGATTGTCCGAAAATTGAAAGCTGAGGAAAAATCGTGGTGTTTTGTGGTTGTCGTATTTTAGGTGGAGTGGCGTTGTTTGGGCTGATGACGGTTGTGTGTGCTGGCGCGGTTGCCATTGCGGCGGAAGATGCCGCCAAGGGCAACGCAACGGACACAAAAACCAAAGATGCCAAAATCGTCAAGGCGTCGAAGGACGCCAACAAGGCGGAAAAGCAAAAGCAATCAAAACAGCCGCTAAAGAAAAAGGCGGCGGTTGGAAATCCGCTCGCGCCGTGGCTTGTCAACCAGATGGTGCGTGAAATCAACAACGGTTTGAAGGATCGTGGCATCGCCGATCGCTTTGCCGATTTTGAATCGTATACCGCTTGGGAACTCGACAGCACGGCGATCGACAAGCCGCAGACTTCCGAGATGACCGGCAATTGTCGTTTGAGTTGGTACGATCATTTGATGCGCAAACCGTTGAAGGCCGTCGTCGAAGCGGAACAATTCACCCGCGAATTGCATGAAGCCATGTTGGACGACAACATGGATCGCGTGTTGGCGATTGCACGCGAAAAAATGGACGCCGGCCATCGCAAGCCGTTGACGCTGCCCGAAGCGAAGTCGCCGGAACAGGCATTGGAGATATTGAAACAATCGCTCATCAAAGCCCAAACCGCTTATGCGGCGGCGATGGCACCGCTTTCACATGAAGAAGTTGAGTATCTTCGTCAGTATCTTTATCCGGTACTGACGGAGCAAGTCACGATTGGTCACACGGTTTGGGATCGCGCGACGGGACGGCGGCTTTGCGATTTGTTGGAAAAGATGGATCGTCGCGCGTTGTTTGACGCTGCCGACGCCTTGGTTCCACTGAGCGATCCACGATTTTTGGCCCAATTGGCTAAGATTCCCGACCCAAAGCCATCAGACAAGAGCGACATTAAGGTGGAAGGCGTTCGCGGAACGGTGTTGCAAGTGATTAACACGCAGGCCGGAAAAATCGTGATTGGCGGGCGTGGCAACAACGTTTATGAACTCGATAAAATGACCGACGTGTGCGCGGTCATCGACTTGGGCGGCGACGATGTCTATTACGAAGGAACCGTTTCGCCAACGCGGCCGGTTTTGGTCGTCATTGATCTGGCGGGGAACGATCGCTATGAGGGAACTCAGCCCGGCATTCAAGGTGGGGCAGTGCTCGGCGTTTCCATGCTTATCGACGTGGCTGGCGACGATGTTTATGAAGCCAAGGACATTGCCCAGGGTTCGGCGGTCGGCGGCGTGGGCATTCTCATCGACCGCGCCGGCAACGATCGCTATCGCGGATTACGCCGCGTACAAGGCTCGGCTCTCGCCGGGGTCGGCATTTTATTAGATCGCTCGGGAAAAGACGATTATCATGCGGCAATGTGGGCGCAGGGGTTCGGCGGTCCGTTGGGCTTCGGCTTGCTCGACGATCTTGACGACAACGACCATTATTACTGCGGCGGAATGTGGCGCACTTCATACTATCCCGAAACGCCGGGCTATGAAGGTTGGTGCCAAGGGGTCGGTGCGGGCCTTCGCGGCGTGGCCGGCGGCGGCATCGGCGTGATTCTTGATGGCGGCGGCGATGACGTTTACGAAT
>CAZWNM010000424.1:0-3260 GCA_964635765.1 uncultured Planctomycetaceae bacterium
ACCTATGCCACCGGCTCGACGCTCGAAGACCCGGCCTTGACCTACGGCATTGTGTTTTCCAACTTCATGTCGAAGGGCGTTTACACGTTCCAGGGCGGCACCGATCGGCTCATCGGGCTGATGGAAAAGGAATTGCGCCACAGCGGCGTCGATGTCCGCACTCGGGCGGCCGTCGAAAAAATCCAGATCGCCAATCGGCGCATCGAGGGCGTTGTCATCGGCGGGAAGACGATAAACACTCGTGCAATCGTGTCGAACGCCAATCTGCTCGGCACGATTTTCAACCTCATCGGCCCGGAGCATTGGTCGCCCGATTTTCTAGAGCAGGCCCGCGCGGTGCGGTTGAACAATTCGAGCGCACAGGTATATATGGGCTTGAAGTCCGATCGGCCGATTGAAGAGAGCCAATGCGGCGATTTGCTGTTCAGCTCGGCCGCTCCGTCGTTTCAGACCGACATGCTGTTGAGCCGGAACATCACGAGCCGGACGTTTTCGTTTTATTACCCGAAAACTCGGCCGACGCACGACCGCTGCGAGATTGTCGCCAGCACGAACGCGAATTACGCCGATTGGGCGAAATTGTCGAAGGCCGATTACCAGGCGAGCAAGCTGGATTTAATCGCGACGACGATCGCGGCCCTTGAAAGATATATCCCCGACATCCGCGAGCGATTGGACTACGTCGAGGCGGCGACGCCGCTGACGTTCGAGCGATACACGAAACACTTGGGCGGCGCGAGTTTCGGCACGAAGTTCGAGGGCTTGGCCGTCAGCCGTGCGTTGCCGGACCAGATCGCCGGGTTGTACCATGCCGGCAGCGTCGGCATTATCATGTCCGGTTGGCTCGGCGCAGTCAACTACGGCGTGATTGTCGCGAACGACGTCGATGCGTTTTTAGTAAAGGGATTGGGGATTAGGGATTAGGAATTGGATACATTTCGTTACAAAATGCAAGTGTTTTTTCCCGCTTCCTGACTTCTAATCCCTAATCCCCAATCCCTAATCTCTGGTTCTCATGTCTCGCCAAGAAATCCTCGACGCCATTCCGCACCGCGACCCGTTTCTGCTGGTCGATGCGATCATCGAACGCAGCGATAAGAGAATCGTTTGCGAAAAAACATTCCAGCCCGGCGATTGGTTTTTCGCCGGCCATTATCCCGGCTATCCGCTGGTGCCAGGCGTGCTGCTTTGCGAGGCGGCGATGCAGTGCGGGGCGATTTTGCTCTCCCATCTCCTTTCGGGCGAGGGGACTTTGACCGGGAAAGTGCCCGTGGCCACGCGAATGAACGACGTGCGTTTTAAGCGAATGGTTCGGCCCGGCGAAAAGCTCACGTTGGAGGTTGAACTGATCGAACGATTGGCCGACGCTTTTTTCTTGAAGGCGAAAGTAAGCGTTGCCGGCCAAGTCGTCGTGCGTTTCGAGTTTGCCTGCACCGCTACGAAACCTGGGGTGAACGAGCCGACCCTGCAGCGGTGAGTCGCATTCAGAACGTAACGATCAAGTCCGTGGCGAAGAGGAACTGGCTGCTGCGGGTTCCATCGCCGAAAGGAAGTTGGCCGTCAACGTTTGTCGAACCGCTGTAGCTGTCCCAACGCAGTTCGGGGCGAAGGACGACGTTTTTGTTCGGCTTCCAGTTCGCGCCGAACGTGGCCTCGGTGAAACTACCGCAAAAGCCGTTCTTGCCCATCCAGCCGGTGTTGAAGTTGCCGATGCCGGCGACGGCGGCGCCGTTTTGGTCGCGGAACCACTCGACGCGGCTGCCGACCGACCAACGCTCATTGATCGTGTAGATCAGATATTGATCGAGGCCGTACCACATGGCATATCCGCCGGTGTACGGGTCGGCCGCCTGTTCGCCGCCGAGGTTGTGTTGGGCGACGTAGAGCAGTTTTTCTGTCAACTGTTGCTTGAACACCAACGCATAGTCGAAACGATAGTCCTGGCCGGCGTTATCATACTGGCCGCCGGTCAATATGAACGACAGGCCGGTCTTCGTTTCGTCGTTGTGCCACTTGATCCCGGCGACGAAATCCAAATCCGAATTGTTATCGTCGAAATTCTGTTGCCAGCCGCGGTTGAAGCCGCCGATCAGATTCCAGTTGTCCGACAGCTTATAATCGGCCTCGACGCCGGTGACCAACACCGGCTCGGAATACATCAAGGCATAGGAATGCGAATAGAAAAAGTTGCCGGGAGCGGCGACCACTTCATAGCCCATGCACTCGGCATAATGGCCCATTTTCACAGTCAAATTGTTATAGCCGGCCAAGGCGTAAAACTGCGGAACGATGAAACCGTATTCCTGATTGGGGGCATCGAACCGCGTTTCAAAGCCGTTGCTCGCGCCGTAACGCCAGTCGGAACCGTACATCGCATCGATGCGTCCGCCGATGTCAAAGCCGCCGTTCTCGACGTTATGCACCGCCCGTTCCATGCCGACCCACATCTGGTTGAGTTGATAGTCGTCGCTTCGATCGTTCGTTCCCACCGGACCGTTCCAACGATCCGTCGGGTTAAGCGAGTTGAACGTCGCTCCCTGTTCGATCCAGCCGAAGGTGTTGATCCCGAGAGCCTTCAACGCGGCAGACTGAGGCATTTTCCGCGCCTCGTTCGGCTCGCCGGTCGGCAAGTCCTCGACCGTCGCCTGGTCGCTGCCGCCTTCGAACGCCGGCTGGGCCGCCGACGGCTGGTCATCAGACGCCGCCGCCCGGGAATTGTTTGTAGCGGCGGCATCCATAGCCCTTGCCACTCCACCGGGTATTCCGATGCCTGCACAAATAGCCGCTAAGGTCAGCCACCGTCGAATTCTCATAGTTTGAATTCCTTGATCGCAGGAGGTTGCCCCAAAAACAAAATCGGCCGGGAAAAAGTCGGCCGTGACAGACTTTTGCGGGTATTCCTGGCAAAAATACGTTCTCGGGCGGGGCATGATTGCGTTATGCGACTTGGGAAATATTTTCCCGGTAGCTAAAACGCGACGATTTGTTAAAATACAACAATTAAAATGCCTCCGGATTTTCTGCCGCACGCCTTGCCGCCGATGCGTCAGGGCGTTGTAATAGGATGCTTTCAATCCCCAACCGCCGACACCTCCGCATGGACTTTCTACAACTTACCGGAAAATCGATCCTAATCTTCGGCGTGGCAAATCGCAAAAGCGTCGCGTGGCATATCAGCCGCGTGCTTGAGGAGGCGGGCGCGAAGTGCGTGTACGTCGTGCAGAACGACGAGGCGCGAAAAAACGTCGCTAACTTGCTCG
>CAZWNM010000425.1:0-3252 GCA_964635765.1 uncultured Planctomycetaceae bacterium
CCGACGCAACCGGCAAGCTCGAAATCCTGCCGCTGGGCAATGCCGACACGCCGCTGAAGCACGGCGCGGAACCGATCTTGACGATCGACGTTTGGGAACACGCCTATTACATCGATTATCGCAACGATCGCGCGAAGTACGTTGACGGCTTTTGGAACGCCGTCAATTGGGACTTCGCCGGGAAGTGTTACGCGGCCGCGAAGAAGTAGTTTTTCGCCATCGACAATTGTCATTCTGAGCGTAGCGAAGAATCTCGCCCGATTTGCTGCGAGATTGTTCGCAGCGCTCAGAATGACATAGTATCTCCCAACGCGAAAACATCAGCCCGTCGCCGCCGCTGTTGCTACGGCCGCGGCTACGTTCGGCGCCACGCGCGGATCGAACACGCTCGGCACGATGTTGTCGGGCCGAAGTTCATCGTCGGGAATCAGCCCGGCGATGGCCTCGACGGCCGCGATCTTCATCGCCTCCGTCACGCGCTTCGCCCGAACGTCCAACATGCCGCGAAATAGACCGGGAAAACACAGCACGTTGTTGATCTGGTTCGGATAATCGGATCGGCCGGTCGCCACGACTTTCGCAACGGCCATCGCCGCCTGCGGATCGATCTCCGGATCGGGATTCGCCAACGCAAAGACGATTGGATCGGCGGCCATGAGCTTCACGTCTTCGACCGTCAGCAAATTCGGGCCGGAAACGCCGATGAAAACGTCGGTCCCGCGAACGGCGTTTTGCATCGGGCCGCTCACGTTCTCGGGATTTGTGTTTTCGGCGATCCATTTTTTGACCGGATTGTCGCCGACCGGCCGATTGCGGCAAATCACGCCGCTTCGGTCGCAAAGCACGATGCGCCGGCAGCCCATCGACATAAGCAGCCGCGCGATGGCCGCGCCGGCCGCGCCTGCGCCCAAGATCGCCACGCGAATGTCGGCTAAGTTTTTCTTCACGATTTTCAGTGCGTTGCGCAGTGCCGCCGACACCACCACCGCCGTGCCGTGCTGATCGTCGTGAAACACGGGAATATCGACCAGTTCGGTCAGCCGCCGCTCGATTTCCACGCATCGCGGCGAGGAAATGTCTTCGAGATTGATGCCGCCGAACGTCGGCGCCAAATAGACGCACGTCTTGATGATCTCTTCCACGTCTTGCGTGTCGAGGCAGATCGGAAAGGCATCGACGCCGCCGAAATCCTTGAACAACATGCACTTGCCTTCCATGACCGGCATGGCGGCCCTCGGCCCGATGTTGCCGAGGCCGAGCACGGCGGACCCGTCGGAAACGACCGCCACCGTATCGTGGCGAATCGTCAGCGAAAAGCTGGCGTCGGGCTTGGCGGCAATGGCCAAGCACACGCGGGCCACGCCCGGCGTGTAGACCATCGAAAGATCGTCGCGGTTTTTGACCGGCGTTTTCGACCGCACCTCGATCTTCCCGCCTTCGTGCAATTGAAACGTCCGATCGGCCGAATGAACCACTTCGACGCCGGGGATTTTTCGCACCCGGGCGATGATGCGCTTGCTATGCTCGACATCGCAAGCGTTGACGACGACGTCGCGCGTGATTTTGCCTTGCTCGACCCGCACGAGATCGACGGTGCCGATTTGGCCGTTGACCTCGCCGATGGCCAACGCGATTTGGCCCAAAAAGCCGGGCGAATCGGGGTAACAAAGCTGCAAAACAATGCTATACGAGGGACTATGATGCTTCATGGACGGGGCACGGCTTTTTCTTGGCTTTTTTTGGAGGATGGAACGCCCGGCGCTGGCCGGCATCCGCCGGTCAACAGGCCGTGCATTTTAACGTATGGCTCGGTCGTTCTTCAAGCCGGTCCGATCCGCCAGGGCTACTTCACGACGAAATTGACCATTCGGCCTGGCACCACGATCGTTTTGACCACGTTCTTTCCGGCCAAAAACTCGGCCACCTTCGCGTCGGCCCGGGCGGCGGCTTCCAAGGCGGTCTTGTCGCTTTCGGCCGGCACGGAAATCCGGCCGCGAAGTTTCCCGTTCACTTGCACCGGAACCTCAACGGTGTCTTCCCGCAACGCCGACTCGTCGAATGTCGGCCACGGCTCGTAGGCCAGCGTGGTCGCGTGGCCCAGCGCCGCCCAAAGCTCCTCGGCCGCATGCGGCGCAAACGGCGAAAGCAACAGCACGAATTTTTCCATCGCCACGCGCGGCCGAACGTCCGATTTCAAGAAGAAATTCGTGAACTCCATCATTCTGGCAATCGCCGTGTTGAACGACATCTGTTCGAGGTCGCCGGTAATCGTCTTGATCGTTTTGTGCAACATGCGATTCTGCTCGGCCGTCGGTTCGACCGCTTGCACGGCTGGGTTGAGCGTCATCGACTCGGCCCGATCGTCGATGATCATGCGCCAGGCGCGATCCAAAAAGCCGCGAACGCCGCTGACGCCGTCCATGCTCCACGGCTTCACGGCCTCCAACGGGCCCATGAACATTTCATACAGCCGCAATGCGTCGGCCCCGCACTCTCGCACCACTTCGTCGGGATTGACGACGTTGCCGCGGCTTTTCGACATTTTTTCGCCGTTCTCGCCCAGGATCATGCCCTGGTTGACCAACTTCTGGAACGGTTCGGCCATGCTGACGTAGCCGCGATCGAACAGCACCTTGTGCCAAAATCGGGCGTAGAGCAAGTGCAGCACGGCGTGTTCCGCCCCGCCGACGTAAAGATCGACCGGCATCCACGCCTTTTCAATTTTGGGATCGATCAAGGCTTTGTCGTTCGTCGGATCGAGAAACCGCAAATAGTACCAGCACGAGCCGGCCCATTGCGGCATCGTGTTCGTCTCGCGTTTGTAACGCTTTCCGTCGAGCGTCACATAGAGCCAATCCTTCGTGGCTTTTTCAAGCGGCGGGGTCGGCTCGTCGTGCTTCGCGTCGAACTTCATATTCTCCGGCAGATCGAGCGGCAGATCGCTCGGTTGTAGCGCCTGGATTCGGCCGGTCGGTTTTCCATCGTCGCCGAGTTCGTGCAGAATGGGAAACGGCTCGCCCCAGAAATGCTGCCGGCTGAAGAGCCAATCGCGCAGCTTGTAATTGACCGCCGAACGGCCGATGCCTTGCGAATCCAAATCTTCGGCGATTTTTTTCTTGAACGCCGGCGTGGAAAGTCCGTTGTACGGGCCAGAGTTGATCGCCGTGCCGTCGGCCGTAAAGGCAGAGGAGAGATTAGGGATTGGGGATTGGGGATCGGAAATTTCAGATTTCAGATTTTTAATTTCTGATT
>CAZWNM010000426.1:0-3247 GCA_964635765.1 uncultured Planctomycetaceae bacterium
TTGTCGCGATAGCAGGGGCCGATGCCGCGCATTGTAGTGCCGATGGCCTCGCCGCCGGCGCATTGCTGATCGAGAAGGCGGTCTTCTTCAAAATGCCATGGGAAGATGACGTGCGCGCGATCGCTGATCATCAGATTTTTGCCGATCGCGACGCCGCGCACCGCGAGTCCGTCGATTTCGGCCAACAGGCTGGCCGGATTCAAGACGACGCCGGTGGCGATGACGCATTGGACTTCCGCGCGAAAAATGCCGCTGGGGATGAGCGAGAGTTTGAAGGTTTGGCCGTCGCGGACGACCGTATGGCCGGCATTGGCGCCGCCCTGATAGCGAACGACGATATCGTTCTGTTCGGTGAGCAGATCGACGATCTTGCCCTTGGCCTCGTCGCCCCACTGAAGTCCGATTACGCAAGTTACTGGCACCGTAAGACCCTCGACAGGAAGAAGTTCGATAAATGCGCGAAATTTCCAAACGCGCCAGTTTACCACGGGCATCGGGCGACGGTCAAGCGGCAACGCCACCCAAAAGGGCGGGAGATATTGCGATTGACGGCCCGCGAAACCTTGGCCACAATGGCCGGCGTTTCGGTGGGCAAAGGAGTGATCTGCAAGTGAAAATCATGACTGCATCGTCCACGAAAACCGACGAGCCGGCGCCCGGGGGGATTTTCGAGCGGAACAGCCCGTGGGATCGCCAGGCGCGCTATGGGGCTTTCGTTCCGCTGGTTTTCGCCGTGTTGCTCGGCTTCTATTTCGTGCATGCCTTTGGCGTCAATTTGTTTTGGCGCGATAGCTGGGACGGAATAACCCCGCTGTTCGAGCAATATCACGCCGGGACGCTTTCGGTGAATTCGTTCTGGGCGCCGCACTGCGAACATCGGCATTTTTTTCCAAGGCTGACGCTGTTCGCCGTGGGCTTGCTGACGCACGGAAACGCCGTGGCCGATATGGTTCTGACGCAATTCATGCTGCTGGCGGTTTTGCTTGCTTTTCTGGCCGCGTTCCGAGAACGTTTTCCAAGCGGCTGGGCGATGTGGCTGACCGTGCCGATCGGTTTTCTCGTTTTCAGTCTTCGGCAATACGAACTGATGCTCTGGGAATTCGAGTTGTCTTTCGCCATGACCATTGCCGCGACGACGCTCACTTTTTTTTGCTTGAGCCGGATGAAAAATGGACGCAACGCGCTGATGTTTGCGACGGCCGCGTCGGCGGCCACGATTGCCGCCGGCTCGGCGATGCAAGGTCTTGCGGTTTGGCCCGTCGGCTTGGCGCAGATACTAATCGTTTCGCTCGACCGACGGCGAAAAATCATCTTGGCAAGCATTTGGGCCATCGTCGGCGCCGCGGAGTGGCTGGCCTATTTTGTCAACTGGAGTCATCCCGACGGGCACCCGCCGATTCATTTTTCGCCGACCTATCTGGTCTCGATTATCGGAAGTTCGCTTTTCAACGGGCCGAAAGCAGCCACGATCGTGGGCTTGGTGATTTTCGT
Organism: uncultured Planctomycetaceae bacterium; assembly: GCA_964635765.1. Taxonomy (GTDB): domain Bacteria; phylum Planctomycetota; class Planctomycetia; order Pirellulales; family Thermoguttaceae. The sequence goes on from CAZWNM010000426.1 coordinate 1,492, forward strand.
TCTGGCGGCGGCGGCCGTCGTCTTTTCGTTGTGGCGGCGGCAATGGGCGGCCGACTCGTTTTGGCTGGCAACCTTGGCCTGCTCGCTGGCGACGGCGGCCATGATCACGCTCGGCCGGTCGGGATTCGCCCTGACTCAAGCTCTATCGTCGCGATACGCCTGTTTTGCCGTTCCGACGGTGATCGCAACGTATGTTTTTCTCATTCCAAAAGCCGGCGACCCGCTGCGTCGAACCAGAACGGCCGGCACATGCGTAATGCTGATCCTGATGTTTGTTGGAATCGCGCATTCGTTCGATGAAGGGCTGGCCGCTGGAACGCTTTGGCGGGAGCTCAAGCTGTATGGACAAACGGCGATTTGTGCGGCGGATTCGCGATCGGACGGCATGTTGCAGGTATATTATCCGCGTAAAGACGTGCTTCTCGAGACGATCGGGATCATGAAAAAACTGAAATACGGCCCGTTTGCCGACGCCGACCTGTGCGCCCAAAGCCAATCGCTCCCGGCGACGCTGCCGGTGTTGCCAGGCCCCACGCAATTTGCGATGCAGCCGCCCCGAGGCACGTTTGTGCCCGACAGCGCGGTTCTGATCGTCCGAGGCTGGGCCGTCGATTGGCCGCGCGACCGCAAGATCGGCGAGCCGGCCGGCGGCGTGGCGGTCGTCATCGACGGCGTTGCCCACACGGCTAGGTATGGAATTGAAGACGATGCGGCCGTCGAATCTCTCGGAAGCAAGAAATATCTGTACTCTGGATTCATTTGTTTCGTGGCGGTCAGCGATATCGGACCGGGGTTTCATACGATTTCGCTGAAAATCGCTACGCAAGACCGCAAGGCCGTCTTCGAGACGCCCAAGGCGGCATTCAAAATCTAACCATATCGCCTTGCTCAATGCGGCCAACCCGAAAGCAGGGGGCCGGCAAAAACTGCCGTTTACACAAACGACGAATTGGGGTATCGTCCTGGGCCATTTGGCGTTTCGCGTTGCTCCCTCGGAGACCCTGCGCATCATCATGAGCACTATGACGGCAAAACACGACGACATATCGGACGGTCGGCCGGCCCAATCGCCAATGACCGTGGCGCCGGCGGATCACGATTTGACGGTCATTATTCCCGCCTACAACGAAGAAAAACGTCTGCCGTGGACGCTCTCCGAGTTGACGGCGTTTCTCGACCGTTGGGGCGTGGACTATCGCGTCATCGTGGCCGACGACGGCAGCACCGACGCCACCGCTTCGCTCGCGCATCACTTAGGCCCTCGTTGCTCGACGCTTCGCCTGGTGCCGCAAGGCGGCAAGGGCCGCGCGGTGCGCACGGCGATGCTTCGGGCGACCGGCCGGGTCGTGGCGTTCACCGACGCCGATCTGCCGTTCGAACTCACGGCGCTCCGGCAAGGCTACGAGTGGCTTCGAGCCGGCGCGTGCGACGTGGTGTTCGGTGCCCGCGACGTGGAAGGCTCGGAAAATCGCGCCCGGCGCCGTTTGGCCCGCCGCATGGCCACGTTCGCCTTCCGCGAAGTGGTGCGGCGCATGGTATCGCATGAAATCACCGACACGCAATGCGGGCTGAAATTGTTCAGCCGGCGCGCGGCGCTCGAAATTTTCAGCCGCTGCACGATCGACGGCTTCGCCTTCGACGCCGAAGTGGTCATGTTGACGCATCGGCTGGATTTGACGTTCCGCCGCGTTCCGGTGACGCTGGTCAACGAGTTTTCCTCGACGCTCTCCTTGCGTCGGAATGCGTTGCCGATGTT
>CAZWNM010000427.1:0-3241 GCA_964635765.1 uncultured Planctomycetaceae bacterium
TGGGAGTCGCTGCGAAGCAAACTGGGGAAGATCGAAAATTCGCGCGAGTACAAAATGTTGTGCCGGCTGCACGGTTATCGGGACGCCGTCTTGCCGTCGGGCAGTTTTCGCCGAAAAATCGGCGATGTGGGCTTTCAGGCCGCGCGCTGGCTGGGAAGATTGTGGAGTCGCTCGGCTGCCAGTTCTTCCACGACCGTTGGGCCATGCGAAAACAAATCGGATTCCAATGCCGGCGGTTGCCCCGCGCCACCGCCCGAGCCTAGCGAACTCGATTATCATCCCGACCGCTGGGCGTTGGAAAAAGCGACGTCGGACGACGCCCAATTTCTCAAGCTGATGATTTTATCGCCCGTTCATCGGACCGGTTCCACCCTTCTGCAACGCATTTGCAACTCGCGCCAAGGAACATTGATTTGGGGAGAACATGGCGGAACGCTGGGCAACTTCGCCGACATCTTCACCTGCGCCGCCTATTTCGCCGTCATGGGCGCCGGGGAGCGGGATGCATATTTCGGCCAGGAAGAAAAGAATTCCAATCTCTGGATCGCCAGCATGTGTCCCGACTTGAACTGCGTGCGGCAGGCAGTCGTCGCCGCGGCCCGCGCTTTCTTGAACTCGCTGTATGGGCAATATCGAAGCAGCCACGACATTCTCGGCTTCAAAGAAGTGCATTACGGCGGCAACGAATTGGCGCTGCTGCGTCACTGTTATCCAAACGCCGATTTTCTGCTCCTCATCCGCAATCCGCTTCACGCGTGGAAAAGCACGTGGCGGACGGCCTATCCGACGCTCGAATATTGGATTTCCAAATACAAAAGCGGCCTGATCGCCTTTCGTGACTGCGCCAAGATCGATCCCCATTGCCATTTGATCCGCTATGAAGACCTCATCCATCACGAAAAGAAAACCCTGGATGCGGTCGCCGACGTCGCCAAGGTTTCCAGGCAGCAAATGGCAATGGTTTTGGCGCACAAGGTCGGCGCCACCAAGGGAAGCGATCTCGACCCCGGCGAACGGACGGTGATTTGCCGGGAACTTCGTGATATAATGAAGGAATTCGATTACCGGTAATCGCAAACCTTCGGAAAAGCACCATGAACGATCGGCGGGAAACCGATTTGTTGGGCACTTTGGACGTGCCCGGCGACGCGCTTTGGGGAATTCACACACGGCGGGCGGTCGAAAACTTCCCGTTGGCGCATCGGCCGGTGCATCGCCGGCTCATTCACGCCTACGGCGCGGTCAAACTAGCCGCCGCTCGAACCAACCGCGAATTGGGCCGCTGGACGGACGAGCAATTCACGGCCATTGAGTCCGCCTGCCTCGAAATGATCGACGGCCGGCTCGACCGGCATGTCATCGTCGATGCCTTGCAAGGCGGCGCCGGCACTTCGACCAACATGAACGTCAACGAAGTGCTGGCGAATCGAGCGTTGCAAATACTCGGCCGGCCGCTGGGCGATTACGCCACGATCAATCCGCACGACGACCTGAATCTGCATCAATCGACCAACGACACGTATCCGACCGCGTTACGCGTCGCGGCGATTTTCGCCCTGCATGATTTAGAAAAAGCGACAGTCGCGCTGGCCGAGGCGTTTCAAGAAAAAGAGCGGCAATTCGCCGGCGTGGTCAAAATCGGGCGAACCGAATTGCAGGACGCCGTGCTACTGACGCTCGGCCGCGAAATGGGCGCGTACGGCGAAGTGGCGGCGCGCGACCGGTGGCGGATTTCCAAATGCGAGGAGCGGCTCCGCGTGGTGAATCTCGGCGGAACGGCCGTCGGAACCGGACAGGGCGCGCCACGGCAATACATTTTCCGCGTCGTCGAACATCTGCGGCAAATCACCGGCTTGGGATTGGCCCGAGCCGAAAATCTCGTCGAAGCCACGCAAAACGCCGACGCCTTCGTCGAGGTCAGCGGCATCCTAAAAGCGTCGGCCGTCAATCTGCTGAAAATCGCCAACGATCTGCGGCTGTTGGCCTCAGGGCCGTGCGCCGGCCTGGGCGAAATCCGATTGCCGCCGCGTCAGGCCGGCTCGTCGATCATGCCCGGCAAGATCAATCCGGTCATTCCCGAGGCCGTGGCGCAGGCCGCCATCGCGACGGCCGGATACGACCAGATGATTTTTCAAGCGGTCGGCGGCGGCAACCTCGAATTGAGCCAATTCCTGCCGCTGGTGGCCGATAGTTTGCTTCAAATGATCGACCTGCTTGCCGACGCCTGTACGATTCTAGTGCGGCATTGTGTGGCCGGCATCGAGGCCGACGCCGATCAGTGCCGCCGCAATGTCCACAACAGCACCGCTTCGTTGACGGCCCTGGTTGATGCGATCGGCTACCGTGCCGCCGAGCAACTTGCCGAGGAAGCCGCCGCCGATCCAGCCGATCCCAAAAGCATTCGCCAATTAGTCATCGCTCACGGCCTGTTGACCGCCGAGCAGTTCGACGAGTTGACTTCGCCCGAACGAGTGATGAGACTGGGGAAATAGGGTTCAGGAGGCAGCGGATGTTATGCTTTTCCCTCGCTGAACTCTGAGCTCTAGGCCCTGAACGCTGGCCTCTGGTCCCTGAACCCTGAACACTGAACCCTCTGATGCAACCTGTTCCAAAAAGCCTCCGCCTCCACATCGGCCTATTCGGACGCCGCAATGCCGGCAAGTCGTCGCTGTTGAACGCTATGACGCGGCAGCAAGTGTCGATCGTTTCCGACGTCGCCGGCACGACGACCGATCCGGTCGAAAAGCCGATGGAACTGCTGCCGCTCGGGCCGGTGCTTTTCATCGATACGGCCGGCATCGACGACACGGGCGCCTTGGGCGACAAACGGGTGCAAAAGACCCGGCAGGTCTTCGATCGCACCGATGTCGGCGTGTTGGTGGCCGACGCCGGCCAGTGGAGCGAGTTCGAGGAGAGCATCTTCCGTGAACTCACCGATCGGCATGTGCCGGTCATTGTCGTGTTCAACAAGTCCGACATCGGCCGACCGCCGGAGTCGCTGCAAAATCGGCTGCGCGAGGCGAACGTGCCGACGGTCAAAACCGTGGCATCGGAAAGCCGCGGCGTATTGGAGCTTCGGGAATTGCTCATTCAAGCGGCGCCCGACGACTTTTTGCGAGCCCCGGCGCTCGTGGCCGATCTGGTTCCGCCGGGCGAGTTGGCCGTGTTGGTCACGCCGATCGATATGGAAGCGCCGAAGGGCCGTTTGATCGTGCCGCAAGTCCAGGCGATCCGCGATCTT
>CAZWNM010000428.1:0-3237 GCA_964635765.1 uncultured Planctomycetaceae bacterium
TTTGGGAAGTCGGTCGCGTGGCCACCGGCGGCTTGATGCCGGACTTGACCGTTGTGCTCGACGTGCCCGCCGAGGTTGCCGCCGCCCGAATGGCTCGCCCTTTGGACCGCATGGAGTTGCAAGGCGCCGCATTTCACGCCCGAGTGCGGGAAGGTTTTCTTACTGAGGCAAAAAAATTGGATAACGTCGTTTTAATAAGTGCGGTTGGCAGTGTGGAAGAAGTGCAAGCGGAGATACGGCGAGCAGTGGGGAGTGGGGAGTGAGGAGTGGGGAGTGCAAAACCACAAACGGTTGTTTCGCGTATCTCCCAGTCTCCTCGTCTCCCAGTCTCCAAGTCTTGTTCCCCTAGCCCCTAGCCCCTAGCCCCTAGCCCCTCCTTATGTCCTGGCACGGAATCGACGGACACGATCATGTTGTGGAACAGTTCCGCCGCGCGATCGCCCGCGGACGGCTGGCGAGCAGTTTCTTGTTTGCCGGTCCGGCGGGCATTGGAAAATGCACGTTTGCCGTGAAATTGGCTCAGGCGATGTTTTGCCAAACGCGGCCGGAAGATGCATTGGACGCCTGCGGCAGATGTTCCTCGTGCGTCCAGGTGGCGGCCGGCACGCATCCCGACCTCGTTCAAATCGCTAAGCCGGACGGGAAATCGACGATTCCGGTCGAGCTTTTGATCGGCGACCGAGAGCATCGGCGACAAGAAGGGCTGTGCCACGACTTGGGCGTAAAGCCGATGATCGGCGGGCGAAAAATCGCCATCATCGACGACGCCGATTTCCTGAATGCCGAGGGCGCGAACGCCCTACTAAAAACGTTGGAAGAACCGCCGCCGCGTTCCGTGCTGATTTTGATCGGCACGTCGCCGGCCAAGCAATTGCCGACGATCCGCTCTCGCTGCCAATTGATTCGGTTCCGCCCGCTACCGATCGACGTTGTGGCGTCGCTTCTGGTGTCGAAACGGCTCGTGACCGATCCGGCGGAGGCCGAACGGTTGGCCCGATACAGCGAAGGCAGCGTGGCGCGGGCCCAAGAGCTTTCCGACCCGGATTTGTGGACGTTTCGCAACACGTTGCACGAGCGATTGGCGTCGCCCGTGCTCGATAGCGTTCGATTTGCGCCGTCCGTTGCGGCATTCATTGACGAGGCCGGCAAGGAGGCGCCGTTGCGTCGGGCGCGTTTTCGGCAAATCGTGGCGTTTGCAGCCGATTTCTATCGCCAGCTTTTATTGGCCCAAAACGGGGCGGCGATTTCGGCCGATCACGAGTTGCAATCACATATCGCCCGAGCCATGCAAGCCGGGCAGACCGATCGCCGCGCCACGGCCTCGCGGCTCGACCGCTGCCTCGACGCCGCCGCCCAAATCGACCGGAACGCGAACCAATCGACGCTGGTGGAATGCTGGATGGACGATTTGGTCAGGGGCGGAGAGTAAAAACCGAACGATTGGCCGGCTTGTCTGAAGCGTATCTCCAAAGTACGCTAAACAAGAGAAAAAGTAGAATGTCCCCTTTGCTCGTTCCCTGGGTTCCTTTGTTCGGGCCCTACAATTGCGACAGCCCAAGACTCTTCAGAATCATGTCGGCGGCCTTTATCACTTTCGCTTTGTCTTTCGTTCCGCTTCTGAATGGTTCAGCCAGCGTCTGGAGGGCCGAATTCTTTCCAAGATAATGCAGTGCGTAGATGCCTGTGGAATAGTCGTAGTGGAGCACTGCATTCTCAAAGCCGGTTACTCCATTGGCGGTTGAGTACGTGCCGCCAGTGTAATAGTAATCCTCTTCCCATAGCATAGTTTTGTAGTCCGCGTCGTACTGCACTCGCTTGGCAGGATACGATGACTCAGATAGCTTCCAGTCCTCGGACCCAAACTGTGCGCCATAGAAGTACCACGATGGCTTGATGGTGCGAAGGTCAAGTCTTACCCGCTCGTAGTTCGTTATCGAAATTGTTTTCAACGGCACCGTCCTCGTCAGCGTCGGCGATTTGCTACATGCCGTCAAGCTAACAGCCACAGCAGTGCCAATCGCGATGTAGAACGCCTTACGGTAAAGCGCATGTTGCACAGCAGTTCGCGGTTGTAATGAGGTCGAAGTTCTCAACAAGATCGCCGCCTTTATTTTGGGGAGAGGGCAGGACAACGGAGGCATTCTACTTTTTCGCTTGAAAGGCAGATTTTCGTCGATGCCATGACATACCTGCGGATTAACGGTGATATGTTCTCGCCAATCCATGAGAGCTTTCCTCCTTCAGGTTTCCTTGCAGTATAGTCCAAACAAAAGCAATGGCCAACGGCAGAAATCGCCTGCGGCTTGGCGGAATGTGCTTCGGGTTTTCGCCAGTACCGTAGGGTGCGTGCTTGCACGCACCCTACTCAATTTGGCGCGGGGGGGAAGAGTGAAACGCCAACCGATTAGCGGGCTTGCCTGATGCGTACCTCCGAAGTATCATGGATAGTACGTAGTGGCCTTAGCAGCGAGGAACGCCAAAATGACGGTCATCGAAAACGTCGTGCAACGATTGGCGGCATTACCGCCCGGTAGCCAGATAGAGGTACTCGACTTTGTCGAATTTTTGGCTACGAAGTCGGGCATACGGCCATCGCTGTTCAATCCCGAGGGGCTATGGACGGGGCAGGGCACCGATGTCTCGTCTGAAGACATTGCCGAGGCGCGCGCCGAAATGTGGGGGAAATACGAACACAAGGCGAGTCAATGAGTTCTCTCGTTGCCGACACGCACTCCGTCATTTGGTATCTGAATCAGTCGCCGAGGCTTTCATCGCCGGCGAGAGATGCTATTCGCAATGCCATTGAAGCAGGCTACCCGGTGTATGTTTCGGCGGTCAGCGTGGCTGAAGTGACCTATTTGGCGGAAAAAGGCCGATTGACTGCCAAGCAACTCCAAGACCTAATTGCAGTTTTGCATCGACCGGACTCTGGTTTTCGCGTGGCGACGTTTGATCTGGCGACCGCCGAAGTTTTGGCGGAAATTTCTCGCGATGTCGTTCCCGACATGCCGGATCGCATGATTGCCGCCACGGCTTCCCATCTCGGATTGCCGCTGGTCACCGTAGATAGCGACATCCGCAAAAGCGGCATTGCCACGATTTGGTAATGCTGTTTTCGCCAGTTGACATTGACCCACCCCCCTGTTCCGCTACAATGCCGGAGGCTGTAATGTTTTCGTATTTTGCCGGCCCCTGCCAAATCCCCACGTATGAAAGAATCCGCCCCACAACCATCCA
>CAZWNM010000429.1:0-3234 GCA_964635765.1 uncultured Planctomycetaceae bacterium
TGCGGCGCGCCGGGCATGTTGGGCGTCAAGCTCGGGTCGAAAGGGGCGCTGTTGAGTCCGGCCGCCGGCGAGTACGTCGAAATCGCCGCCGTCACGCCGCCGGGGCCCGTCGTCGATACCACCGGCGCCGGCGACAGTTTCTTGGCCGGCTTGCTCACCGGGTTGCTGCAAGGCTTCGATGCATTTCGGGCGGGCCGGCTCGCCGCCGCCACCGGCGCGTGTTGCGTGACCGGCTACGGCGCCACGGCCGGCTTGCGGAATTACGATCAAACCGCCGCCCTGGCCGGCTTGTAACACCCGCAAACTAATACGGCGTTTTCGCGTGGCGGCTCGGCCGCTTGCGCAAGAGACGGCCGTTGTCGGGATCGGTGCTGTAAGCGACCAATTCCAACGTGCTGCGGCGAACAACACGGCCGTTCGCATCGACTTCTTTCATGCTGTGATAAACCACGCCGCCAGGCACGTCCGGCAACACCACCGCAAGCGTCGTCACCGTTTCCTTCGGAGTTTTTTGGACGGTTTTGACGTAAGTGCCGCTCCTGTTTTCAAGCTGAACCCGCACCGGCATGTCGAACGCAATGACCTCGGTCTTCGTTTCGCTCAGCACATTCTTGCCGTCCAAATCGGTCGTAACGCTCTCGCGCTTCAACACGTAAGGCGCAACGGTCGTTGAATAATGGACCGTAATGTGGGTTTTTTCGTTGGGACCGGCCACGTCGAACTGTTGGACCTTGCAGGGGATTTTTCGGTCCTCGACCACAATTTCGCCGTCAACCGCCGGTTGCACCGTCACGCCCGGCACGGCCTGCTCGCCATGAAAACCTTGCTCAACGATCTGCGGCTCGGCTTGAAATCGCTTGCCGGCCACTTCCATGCAAGCATCGACTTCGAGCTTCACGCCGTTTTTGTCGATTTCCACTAGGGTTGTTTTGGTATCGGTCGCGCCGCTGCTGGCCACATGGCCTTGCTCGTCGAGCGATTGGGTCGTCACGTGAACCAGCTTCCAGACGCCGGTTTCAAAGGTTCCCCAGGGATGCAACTGTGGCGGAATGCCCGACTCCTGGGCGATGCCCAACGCGCAACTCGCTGCAAAGCCTAGAACGATTGCAAGGATGCGAAGAGCTAGGCGTGGCATGAAATTTTCCTTGGCAGGGTGGAAGATGGCCGCTTGCGCCGCCGCCGCGTGTGAAATACCATGCATGGGAATGAGGGCGATATTTTTTCCGAGGAGGAAAAAACGCCTCATTCCAAATCGGGTGAACGATGCTATGGAACTGTACCTCGCTGCATTGCCTCATGCCGGGCTGGAACGTCCATCTCGGCAACCGCGAGAAAACCAGCCATCGCTATTATAGCCGATTCAATCGTCCTAGCCAATTGTTTCGGCCAGTGAAAAAACCGCATCGGCACCAAAAGTGAGCCCAATGGGTTATTCGATACCCACTCACTGCTATTGTGTTTTCGCTTCCAGTCCCACTTCTCTCGCGTTCGGGAACGAGCCGGGACCAGACGGCCGAATCGCTTGCCCGTCGGATTGGGGGTTGTTGCCCTGCGTTAAGGGCATGTGTTCACAGCCGGCCAGCAGCGCTGCGGCGGCAACCATGCCGGCTGCTGTCCAACGAACCAACCAACGCCCGTGCAATGCGGTCATTTTTAGAGTTTTGTGTTGGTGCAGGAACGCGGGCTAAAATTTTGGACGCTCGGTTTTTCCAAGCCAGTCAACCACATTGCCGGGTTTTTCTTCTTCCTCGGATTTGCCCCAATCGAACCACGATTTGCTCTTTTTCTTCTGCGAAGGGTTGGTCGGCCGCCGTGGGATAGCGCTTTGATAGATCGGCTTTTTCGCCGGCTTGGAGACCCCAATGGTTTCCCAAAAACTCTTGCCCGACGACGTTGTTTTGGTTGAAGTCGAAGAGGCAAAGACGTACGTGGTGTCGTCTTTTTTCTCTTCTTTTGTGGCAAAAGGATTGAGCGACCAGGCTTTACAAACCGCCGGCCTCGCGTGCGACAAGCCGGCAAACATCGCGCCGATCAGCAGAAATTTCGTGATTTTCAGCAACATCATCCACCATCCTTCCGTGAGGTTTTCAGGGAAGCGTACAAGAAAAGGGCATCGGCCGCCGCCAAGCCGGGCGGGGAGTGTCGCAGAAAATAGCCTGGATGTCCAGAGCAATTTTTCCGAGGGGGGAACGTCAGCAAGCGGGGAAACGGGGAAGCGGGAAGCGGACTTTGGCGTCAAATGGCTTCAAATAGCGTCGCCCGAGGCGGCTCGAGCCACCGTCTCGATCGCAATCGCGGCCACCGCCGCGCCGTAATCGAGATCAATGTTCGTCATGTTATCCCGCGTGTCGTGGTAGCCGGTCCGATTGATGTCGTAGTTTTCCATAAACAACACGGCGGGAATGCCGGCGTCGGAAAATATCTGGCCGTCGGTGTTATAGAGCGAACTGCGCGGATCGTGCGGCGGCCGAACTTCGCCGTGCAGCAACGGCTGCAACGCCGTGGCGGGCAGGCTCTTGCCGTCGGCGCTGCGCCGGCCGCGCTGGCAGCCGCGCCGGGCCGCGCGCCCGTTCCACGCGGGAACGCCGGCGTTCCAAATCGCATTGGCCACGTGGGCGTGATACGCCAACCGCAGCGAATCGCCGCCCGTGCCCGGCGATATCTGAAACACGTCGGGGTCGTGCTCGTTGTTGTGCGCGATCATGTCGAGCACGTAAACGCCCTCGATATGCACCTTGGCGAGGTCCGGCTTGCGTGCGGCCTGACAACGGATTTGCAATGAACGCTCGACGATGCCCTGAGCCAAATGCCGGGCGCCCATGCAGTCGGACGGAAACTCCTCGCCCGTCAGATGCACCAGCCATATGTCGCAAGCCAGCCGACCCGCGCGGCTGAGGTCCATGAACTCCGGCGCGCCGAGCATCAATGCGGCGGTGGCCGAGTGGTTGTCGTCGGCGCCGGCGGCCGCCAAACGCGCGCCGTTGCCGCCGCGATCTTTTTCGTAACAATCTTCCATATAGGCCGTGTCGTAATGATCGGCCATGATGATCGCCCGGCTTCGATCGCGGCCGGGAATCATCACCAGCAGGTCGCGCTCCTCGACGCGCCTCTCCTGGTTGCCGAGCCAGCCGTCGAGCCAGACGAACGGAAATTGCGTCGTCCAGTGGAACGGCAAATCGCCGACGATCACGCGGCCGGCCATTCCGTGCTTGTCGGCCAGCCGGCGATAATAGG
>CAZWNM010000430.1:0-1662 GCA_964635765.1 uncultured Planctomycetaceae bacterium
TCAGCGCCAGCGACGGCGCGGCGCTCAAAAGCCATATCAGCAGAAAAATGCCCAGCGGCCGCCACCCTTGAAACAGTTTCGGCAGGGACTGTTGGACAAGCTCGCGCTGTTGCTGCTGGGCCTGTTCCAATGCGTGGCAGAAACGCCGGCCGGGATGCTTTTCCAGAAGCACGGCGACCGGCGGCAACTCCGTCACGTAATCCCAATCGCCGCGGCGTTGCAACAACTCGACCGCCTCGCGGTGGATCGTTTCCAATTGATTCCAGCGAAGCTCGATGCCGGCCAGCAGGTCTTTCAACGGCAAGTTCAAGCCGCCGCGAGCCGCGTCAGCCGCCTCCATCGCTTCCCAATGGGCGTCCTGCAGCGACTGTTGGGTCGATTGCTGATCGGCCTCGCAGCGAGCCAAAACCTTCGCGCGAGCGGCCTCATGCTCCTGCTCGACGCTGTCGTGTTCGGCTCGATATTTCGTTTCCGCGGCGCTGCGCGACGAGGCGTATTCCTGCTCGGTCGCCGCCTTTTGAGCGTGATACTGTTCATCGAGCAATCTGGTCGCCTCTTGAAAATCGGTCTCCGCCGCCTCGTTGCGCGCCGCGAAACCGGCGGCCGATTGCTCTTCGACCGACGCTCGATTCGCCACGAGTCGACACAACTCGGTCAATTGCCGGCGCGGCGCATCGGGTGGTGGTAGTTCGCTCATCGCTGTTCCTTCGTTTGGTGCCACTGCTGGCTTGTCCAGCAGTGTTTTCGCGGGAACTATCCCTCTGCACTGCTGGGCAAGCCAGCAGTGGCACCCTATTTCAACTATTCCGAACCGCAGTCGCGCTCGGCCGCGGCCGCCGCTTCACTCAAGCGTCCGATGGCCTCGAACATCACGCGGACGCTTGGGTCGAGGGCCGCCAAATGGTTGTCCCAAAACTTGCGTTTCGCTTCGTCGTTCCAATGTTGCTCGACGGCCGTCAGCGTGGTTCGCAACGTTTTTAACGCCAATTCCAATTTTGCCGCCCCGGCGTGCAGATCGCAACTGGTCATGGCGAGGCCTCCGTCGGGCCGGATTGTTCCGCCTGGGCCGATTCTGACGCCGCTTCGGTCTCTTCGGCCGGCTGTTTCGCCTCTTCCTCCGGCATTTCGGCGGCCGACTTCATGGTAATATACGTCACAAGAGACTCGCTCATCTGATTGAGCGCGGCGACGGCCTTGGACAAATCGACGTCGAGCCACGCGGCGAATTGACTGCGGCTGCGGCGGAAATCGTCGGCGGCCCGATCGAGCGCGATTGTCCAATGCCGCACCGCCTCGAGCTTCCGCAGGGCCGTCTCCATCCGGCGCTTCGCGCGATCCAACGCCCGGCGTTCATCGACGCACGACGGCTCGTGGCCAGCCACGCGGCGCATGGTCGTGGCCTGTTGCAACTGAAGCCGGGCTTGCGTCAACGCCTCTTGCGCCCGATGCAATTCCTGCGTCCAATACTCCTTGCGCTCGTGATGAATCCATTCGAGAAGACGCCGCAGTTCGGTTTCCAGGTCGTCGAGCGCACTAATGCCCTCGCCGCGAAACTTTTGCAACGCGGCGGCCAGCAGCGGCAACATATCGATCGAAGTCACCTTGGCAGACCGGCTCATGGCGTTCTCCGTCGGGCGATGGCTCGAATCTTGTCGATCAACG
>CAZWNM010000430.1:1672-3229 GCA_964635765.1 uncultured Planctomycetaceae bacterium
TGTTGCAAGTATTCCTCGATGATTTCCGCTTTGCGGGCGAGATACGGGACGTGCCGGTCGATGAGTTCGACGAGCCGCCCGAGCGTTTGAAGGTGCTGTTCGAATTCTTCCGAGAATTTCTTTTGCTCTTGATCGCGCCACGTCCGTTCGAGCGACGCCAATTGGCTGCTCAAGGATTTCGTGCGTTCCTGCACGTCGGTGTTGAACTTTTTGAGGCTTTGCGCGAATCGCCTCAGTTCTTCGGGATCGACAATGGCTTGCGGCATGATAGTTTTCAGTCGTCAGTGGTCAGTTTTCAGTCCCGCAATCCCTTACGCCCGGGAAAGATACACGCCGGTTCGCGTATCGACCTTGATCCGCTCACCCTCGCCCAGATACTCCGGCACCTGAACGACGAGGCCGGTTTCCAAGGTGGCGGGCTTGGTTCGCGCGGTGGCCGATGCGCCCTTCATGCCGGGATCGCATTGCGTCACCTTCAATTCGACCGTCAGCGGCACTTGAATGCCGACGCACTGGTCGTTGTAAATCAACGCCTGAATGCCTTCGAGACCGTCGACCAAATAATTGATCTCGTCGCTCAAGTCGGCCCGGGGAAACGCATACTGCTCGTACGTCGCGTCGTCGAGAAAATACACGTCGGTCGGATCGGCGTACATGAACTTGACCGGATGTTTTTGGAAATCGGCCTCGGCGAGCGACTCGCCGCCGCGAAGCGTGATATCGACCTTCTGCTTCGTGATGAGGTTTCTCGCCCGATATTTGTAGAACGTGGCGGCGCCGCGCGCGGACGGACTCTGCACGTTGACGACCTCGATCATGCAAGGCGCCCCGTTGAAGTTGATAATGTGGCCTCGTTTGATGTCTTTCGCGATCATAATCACACGTCGTTCAAAAAGGTGCCGGACTGCGGATCGACGGCCACGCCGCCGGTGAGCTTGGTCAATGCCTCCATGACGGCCAACAACGTGGCGGGATCGAGCATTTCATCGCTCGAATCGTCTTCTTCGTCGGGAATCTGCTCGAAGTGGAGCACGTCGAAGCGGCCGTCGTATTTTTTGATTTGCGGCCAGGGGACCGGCGGCTCGCCCTCGAAGCCGAGTTTTTTGAACTCCTCGACCAGCGTTCCGCATTGCTCCAACACTTCCTCCCCTTCGGTGTAGCAAATATCCAAGGCCGCGAAATCGTTGGGCGAAATGACCGACAGCGAATCGACCAGACCGTTTTCGTCGGCGTTTTGATCGGTCAATTCATAGCGTTTTTTGAGCGCCGTCAATGCCTTGACGACGTGTTGGAGCGTCGGCCGCTTTTTCGCGTCGAAAAGCACGAAGCACGTTTCGCGCCAACGATATCGGCTGTTTTCGAACATCGACATGGCAGTATAGTTATTAGTTGCCAGTTATCAGTTTTCAGTTATCCCCTGCCCAACTCTTCCGACCGCTTCGTCGCCGCTTCGACGGCGGCCATCAGCGCGGCGCGAACGCCGCCTTGTTCCATCGCTTGCACGCCGGCGATCGTCGTGCCGCCGGGACTCGTAACGCGATCTTTCAAGACGGCCGG
>CAZWNM010000431.1:0-3227 GCA_964635765.1 uncultured Planctomycetaceae bacterium
CGCTGGAATTACATCAATCAGGTGATTGTGACGGCCGGGCCGATGCAGCCGCGCGTCAAGCCGGGCATCGCCATCGCCATTGTGCGCGATTGCCTCGCGGGGCTCGCCGCCTTGCACCGCCAGGGCATCGTCCACGGCGACATCAAGCCCTCGAACATCATGCTCAAGCGGACCGGCAACGCCAAGATCGTCGATCTCGGCTCGGCGTTCGATCCCGAACAGACGCCGATGCGCCGCACCTGCACGCCGACCTACGCCGCGCCCGAGGTGCTGGAGGGCGGCGAGAGTTCGCCGCGCAGCGACTTGGCCAGCTTGGGCTACGTGCTGGTCGAGATGCTTTCGGGCATACCGCCGTTCGCCGGGCTGACGAACTTCCGCGATTTGTTGGAAGCGAAGCGATTTCTAGCGCAACGGCTTCCGCACATTTTGCCGAGCGAGGTGACGTGCAACGAGTTGCTGATGAATTTCTGCCGCGGCTTGGTCTCGCCCGACCCGATGCGGCGATTTCCGAGCGCCGAGGCCGCCGATTTGGTCAAGGAAGGCGCGGCCAGCTTCCATCGTCAACTCATCAAGGGCGATTTGGCCAGCGAATACGACAACGAAATTCGTATCTGGATGGAAGAGTTGCAGGGGATGGAGTAAGATTGCTTCCTTGGCGTCTTTTCCGGCGTTGTTTTTCCCGTTGTTCGGCGAAGGCGGCTCGATCACACCGCGCCGGGACCGCGAGCGCCATCGTTGACCTGAATGGCTTCGCCGACGGGAAGCACAAAAATCTTGCCGTCGCCGATGGTGCCCTCGGGCCCGGTTCGCGCCGTTTGGATGATCGTATCGAGCGCGCGATCCAAGAAATCGTCGTTGACGATGATCTCAATCGCCACCTTGCGGAGCAACGTCGTGGCGTATTCGTGGCCGCGATACATTTCCGTCCGGCCGCGTTGGCGTCCAAACCCTTGGGCGTCGCAGATCGTCAACCGCGTCACCTCGATCTTTTCGAGCGCCTCGCGGACCGCGCTGAGTTTCGTCGGTTGAATAATGGCAATAATCAGTTTCACGGCGGTTTCCTTTCCACACAGGATAGCAAACCGACCGGGAAATGAGAAGAGGCATTACGGGTGCGGCAGGTTGAGCCGGGCGTCGAGCACCTTGCGGATGCGGGCCGACAACTCGCTCAAGTGGGCGCGCGTGTAATCGTCGGGCTGGGCCTTGCCGGCGAAAACCTTTTGCAGCCGGGTCTCCAAGTCGGTCAATTCCGCCGCCGCCACGGCTTGGCAATCAGCCGGCGCCTGGTCGTTGCCCATCGCCAGATCGGCCAATATCTCGAAATACGACCGCTGCAAATTGCGGCGAAGGCTGTTGATGGCCGGAGCACGGTTCGTGAATTTGCCGCTCTGAAGTTTATCGGTCTCGCTGAAAATCGACGCCGTCAGGCCATGCAGCAATTCCGCCGCCGTGAAAGCGTCGTGATCGGCCGGCGTTTTCAACTCCGAATCGAGGATTCGAGAAAGTGTGACCGGCGAAAGAATCTGGCCGAGCACATGCTCTTGCGCCGTCAGCACCACATGGTGAATGGGGAAGTCGGGCCGCTCTTCATCGTGCATGCCCCAGTGGTTCCAATGCGACGAGCCGAGATAGTCGTACAGCTTCGTCGGGAAATGATAGGCATCGACGCCGAACACTTCGCGGTTGACGAATTCCAACGCTTCGCGCTGCTTTTTCGGCTCGACGACCGTGTACGGCGGCCGTGCGTTCGGATCGCCCTTGTGATCGCGGTGGACGTAAACGCCGCCGATATAGCGGGCGGCAAAGCCCACGGCGCGCTCGTGTTCCCGCAACAACAACTCGAATGCGTGACGCGCGCGACGGTATCCGTCGCCAGGCTCGACGACTTGATCGACCAAGCCGGGCAACAGTTGATTGATCATTGCGATCCGCCATCGGGCGAACTCGATCGTGTCGCTGCTCAAGTCGAAGCGGTTGGCCAACGGATCGGGGTCCGTCGGGTTGCAGTCTTCGTCGGTGGCGTATTGAAGGGCGGGCTCGGTGCAACGAGAGGCGATCTTCTTCAACTCGGCGACCTCGCCGTCCGTGCCGCCCTTGAGCGGCTTGTAGGCGTATTCGATTGCCCAATAGTCGTAAGGACCGATCGTGCCGCTGAAATACTCGCCCTGCGGCTTACCTTTCGGCGAAACGTTGACCGGCGTATAATCCATGATCGACGCGCTCAGGCCGGTGTTCTTCGTTTTTTCCGGATTGTTGACCTCTTGCATCGTGTACAACGCGCTCGCCTTGAAGTTGTGCCGCAGCCCGAGCGTGTGGCCGAGTTCGTGGATCACGACGGATTTCACGCCGGCGACCAATAGTTTTTCGAGCTCCTCTTTACTGGCCGGTTTGTTCGCTCCGGCCAGCGCCATCGCACCGAACGCAAGCTGCTGGCTCATCACTTGGGCGTACTCGCAAACGTCGCCGTGGTCGCGGCACGCGGAAAGCGGCGAATCCATCGCGATGCTTTTTAATGTCCGGCCGGCTTGCAAGCCGGGCTTCTCGGTTTCAATCGCATTGGTCCAATGTTCGATGAAATCGGCGTCGAAAATAATGTTGGCGTCCAGCAATTGGCCCGTCATCGGATTCATGCGGCTGGGGCCCATCGCAAATCCGGCGCCGGCGGTGATCCAGCGGAACGTGTTGTAGTTGATGTCTTCCGGATCCCACGTGGCGTCGTCGGGTTGCTGACGCACTTCAATCGCATTGGAAATGCCGGCTTTCTCGAACGCCTTGTTCCACTCCAAAATGCCTTCCCGCACGGCCGCGCGATACTTGTACGGCACGGTCTTTTCGATCCAGAAGACGATCGGCGTCACCGGCGGCGAAATCTCGGCGTTCGGCTCGGCTTTGCGCAGATCCCAACGGTTGATATAACGCACGAACTGATCTTCTTCGCCGGTCTTCGAAAAATCGCGCACCACCGTCACGAAATGGCCCACGCGGTCGTCGGCCAAACGCGGCTGATAGCCGGTTTCCTGGAGACGGCTGAGCGAATAATGGATGTAGATCGTCGCGCCGCGGCTATCGGCCACCGTGTGCATCGCGTGTTCGCCATTCGAGGCGTACGTGGCCGCCACTTCAAGCTCAACGTTGTCGCGGAAGCCCTTGACCTGCGACCACGTCGAGCGGTCGGGCGCAAAATTGAAGCCGCGCAGCACGCTGGATATCTGCGGCAGATCGGTCAT
>CAZWNM010000432.1:0-3219 GCA_964635765.1 uncultured Planctomycetaceae bacterium
GTCGAGCAGCACGTGCACGACCTCGACATCGCCAACTGGATGGCCGACGCCCATCCGGTCGAGGCCCAAGGCATGGGCGGCCGGCAAGTGCGGATCGGCAAGCAGTTTGGAGAAATCTACGATCACCATGCCGTCGAGTTCACCTACCCAAGCGGCCTGAAATTATTCAGCTATTGCAGGCACATTCCCGGCTGTTGGGATTCGTTCTCGCAACACGCGCACGGCGCCGGCGGAACCGTCGATCTCGAGGGCGGCGGCGACGGCACGCTGTGGGTTAAGGGTCAAAAGCCGGAAATCCGCAAGCATGGCCCCGACGGACATCAGCTTGAAATGAACGATCTTTTCGCCGCCATCGCCGCCGGCCGGCCGTACAACGAAGTCGCTTCGGCCGCCGACAGCACCATGACCGCCATTCTCGGCCGCATGGCGACGTATTCCGGCAAGGTCGTGACGTGGGAGGATGCGATGAAGTCGGAACTCGATCTGACGCCGAAGAAAATCGCCTGGGACGCCCCGATGCTTGTCAATCCAGGCCCCGGCGGCATCTACGCCTGCGCCATTCCCGGCGTCAGCAAGGCGTGGTAGCACAGTCGGCGCCGTGGTCATCCATGCTGTCGATGTAGCGACGAAGCCGCTCCAGCTCGTCGGTCACGTGACGCAGCTTCAGCATGTTTTCCACCCGCTTGGTGAGAGCGAACTTATCGACCGGCTTGGTCAAAAAATCGTCGCAACCGGCGATGACGGCCCTTTCGATGTCGCCTTGCTCGTTCAGGGCGGTGACCATGAGGATCATGATTTGCTTGGTTTTCGGATCGCGTTTGAGCTTCTTGCAGACCTCGAAACCGCTCATTTTCGGCATCATGATGTCCAACAGGATCAAGTCCGGCTGGAATTCCGCCACTTTGGCCAAGGTATCCAACCCATCGACCGCCACGGCCGTCTGACAGTCGAGGCCGTCGAGATACGCTTCCAACAGTTCGACGTTGGTGTTGTTGTCGTCGGCGATAAGGATTTTGTTGGCTGGCATGATTTTGTCTTTTTTGCGTCGATCGGGTTAAGAAACCGCTTGGTAGATCGCAGGCCATTCTACCCGATTTTCGCCCGGCGGGAAACTGGTCTTTCGGCAAACCGGTCCTACTGGATTCTTTCGCGTTGTTGTGCGACAATGCCGTACGACTTGCGGCTGGAGAAAAATCCGAAATTCGGGGAGGAACCAGGATGAATCGACGCAATTTCAGCCATATCGGCGGCCGTGCGGCTTTTACGCGGACAGAAGCGATTGCGGTGGTTGTCGTTCTCACCGTCCTGGTTGCCCTGCTTATTCCCGCCCTCCAAACCGGCCGCGAAAACGCCAGACGCTTGCAATGTACCAACAACCTCAAACAAATCGCTCAGGCCGTCCAAAACTACACCGAGGCCAATAAAATATTTCCGCCGGGAACGATTTGCTCGACCAGCCCGATACCGCCGTCTAACCAATACGATGTGTGGGGCGAAGCAGGCCAAACCGGCACGGGATTTCACGGCACCGGGTTTTTGTTGCGCCTTTCGTATTTTCTTGAGTGCGATAGTTCCCCCAAGCGTTGGGATTATCATTATGGCGTCGGAGGCAATGCCGTGCCCCGTTCTTCATTCTACAAAATCGGTTACGCTAACCAAGATGACCCCTACGTCACATTTCATCTTTTTTACTGCTCTTCTCGTCGCAACACCGTCCGGCCTGGTGATAGCGTCATGCTGCTTTCGCCATCTTGGACCGGCGGCGGAACCGATTACGGCGGCTGTGCGGGCCGTCATGCGGCCTTCACGCTGCAAACCGGCTATAACCTCTGCGATGCCACAATGTTTTATGAGCCGAACTATTACCCACCTCCGTTTATCGACAAAACCGACGACACGCCCACAAAACGCATGGGTATTTTCGGCCGCGTCAACGTAAGCACCAAACCAAGCGAAATCGTCGACGGCGCGAAATACACCATGATGATCGGCGAATTGCAACGCATTACCGACATCACGCCGACGAGCAAGGACGGCTGGGCCATCGGCGGGCCGGCCACGCTTTTCACCACCGGCGCGATGGTTCATTTCGACGGCAAAAAGCTTGCCAATGTTGCATCGCCCAAGGACGGCGCCCTGTCGAACAATCATTTTTGGGGTTCGCCCGGCAGCGAACACGTCGGCGGGGCGAATTACGGCATGGCCGACGGGTCGGTGCAATTCCTGTCCACGTCGATGTCGCCCGAGGTGTTCGCCAAGATGGGCAGCATGGCCGATACGGCGAAATGATCCACTAAAAAGCCGCCGTTTTTGCCATTCGCGCAAAAAAAAAGGCCCCCGGAAAAGTTGCGTCCCAGGGGGGCTTAGGACACGACACGTTTCCGGGAGCGATTGGACGCTCAGCGACCGCTACGGCCGCGTTGGGGCCGCGCACGCTCATACGTCAATGTATAACCGAAGCGCGCCGCTCGCATCCATGCTTGCGGGCAGCGCTTCGCGGGCCGCAGGGATTCCGCCTCCGGCGTAAATCCCCCGATGCAGCCCCATCCACGTGGGATCAATCAATCCTAGGGCGAGGAGAATAGGTCTTTTTCCAATCCGCGTCAAGGCCGATTTTTTCAGGTTGTCAAAAATCAAAATCAGGCTTATTTTAGCGATTTCGCGGCCATAAAATGCGGTTTCTTCTTCCGCCAACGCCCTTTTCATGGTATACCGTGGGCGATTCCAATAGAAAGGCGACACCATGATCGAACGCATTCCGCCGGCCGCGCCGAAACCCCTTCCCGAATTGATCCAAACCATCAAGGATTTGGCCGATAAATTGGCCAACGACCGCACCAGCCGCGGCGATCTGAAAATCATCAATCGCACGCTGCTCGAAATGCGATACGCCTTCAAGGTTTTTGCGCCCTACCGCCGCACTCGCAAAGTGACGATTTTCGGCTCGGCCCGAACCCTGCCCGACCAGCCGGCCTACCGGCAAGCGGTCGCCTTCGGCCAAGCGATGGCCGAGCACGATTGGCTCGTCGTCACCGGTGCGGCCAGCGGAATTATGGAAGCCGGCCACACCGGCGCCGGCCGCGCGCATTCGATGGGCCTCAACATCTTGCTGCCCTGGGAGCAGTCGGCCAACCCGATCATCGCCGGCGATCCCAAGCTCGTCTACATGAAGTATTTCTTCACCCGCAAGCTGCTGTTCGTCAAGGAAAGCGACGCTTT
>CAZWNM010000433.1:0-3218 GCA_964635765.1 uncultured Planctomycetaceae bacterium
AAGACTGGAGGGTAGCAAAATGAAGGCGTGGCTTTTCCAGGACAACAGACAGAAGCAAAAGCTGGGCGACAAGTGCCCGTGGTCGGTCGGCTGGTTCGACCCCGACGGCAAGAAAAAATCCAAAAGCATCGGATGTCAGTCTCTCGCCGCGAAGTTCGCCCGAAAGATCGAGGGCCAGCTTGCGTCCGGCACGTATCAGGGCGAAAGCCGCAAACAGTGGAAGCAGTTCCAGGACGAGTACGACGGAGACCTTGCCGCCAGGGTTGACCCGGAGACCCGGCGGGTTGCTGTCGATTCACTGAAACGGTTTGCGAAGGTCATCAAGCCCGGCCGGGTTGATAGGATTCGGACGAAGACAATCGACCAATTCGTCGCCCTGCGTCGAGCGGATCGCGGCCGGGTGCCCGGAAGTAAGATTTCGGTGGCCACGATCAATAAGGAACTGCGGCACCTGAAAGCATCGCTGCGCAAGGCCCATGAATGGGGATACCTGCCCGTGGTGCCTAACTTCCACATGGTTAAGGAACCCAAGAAGCTGCTGCTCTACGTGACCCCTGAGCACTTCGCCGCAATCTACCAGGCGTGCGACGTGGCAACGGGTCCGGCTGGAAGTAATTACTTGGCCGCCGACTGGTGGCGTACTTTGCTGATGTTCGACTACATGACCGGCTGGAGAATCGGCGAGATACTGGCTCTGTCGTGGGATGACGTTTCTCTCGACCAAGGGTATGCCATCACGCGGCACGACGACAACAAGGGCGGCCGTGACGAGCAGGTGCCTCTCCACAAGACCGTTATCGAGCATCTGCGGAAGATCGTGGACTTCGGCCATCTGGTATTTCCGTGGCCAAAGGACAAGCGGAGCCTTTACGAGGAGTTCGCCCGGATTCAGACCGCTGCCGCGATCGACTTGCCATGCCACGAGAGGCACGAGCATACCGACGCCTGCCACCGCTACGGCTTCCACGATCTGCGGCGGGCATTCGCCACGATGAACGCGGATCGACTGACCGGGGATGCCTTGCAAGCCCTGATGCGTCACAAGAGCTATTCGACCACCCAGCGGTATATCAATATCGCTCGGCAACTGGACCAATCCGCCGCCGACCTGTACGTCCCCAACGTGGAACGAAAAACGGCCGCCGTCTGATCGGCCGTGGAGTGTTTATGGAGTGTTGCCATGTGTTGCCGACCAAAAGAAACGAAAGAAGCCCTGCAATGGAAAGTCGTAAACCATTGCAGGGCTTTCACTTACAAAGTGGCCGAGGCGGGAATCGAACCCGCACGGGCGATTAAGCCCACGGGATTTTAAATCCCGAGCGTCTGCCATTCCGCCACTCGGCCGAAAACTAGTGGGTAGCGGCTAGTGGTCAGTGCCCAAAGAAAACACTGGCAAGGCCAGTGGCTCACCCATCTAGTTCACCAACCGCTATCCACCACCCACTATTCACTGCCCACTATCCATTTTTTCCCGTCGCCGGTCGCCGCGATCCGATTGATCGCGTTCAAAAATGCCTTCGCGCTGGCCTCGACGCTGTCGGTCGATACCGCGCGGCCGCGATACATCCGGCCGTCGTATTCCACCTGCAACATGACCTCGCCTTGGGCGTCGTTGCCGAGCGTGACGCTGTGAACCGTGAAGTCGCGGCACGCCACCGAAACGCCGGTCACTTGCTCGATGGCCAAAAAAACCGCATCAATCGGACCGTCGCCGCACGACACCTCGACCGCGTGCTTCTCGCCGCCGTGATGCAGCCAGAGCGAAACGGTCGGCACCTGTCCGGTGCCGCACGACACTTTATACGAATCGAACGTCCATTTCTCGGCGATCGAATGAATCTGCTGTTCGATGAGCGCGGCGATGTCGGCGTCGTAGATTTCCTTTTTCTTATCGGCCAAAATCTTGAATTGCTCGAAGACCGTGTCAAGTTGCTCGCTGTTGAGGCTATAGCCCATCGCCTTGGCGCGATCCGTCAATGCCGCCCGTCCGCTGTGTTTGCCGAGCACCAAGTCGCTCATCGAAAATCCAACGTCCTCGGGATGCATGATCTCGTAGGTCGTGCGTTCCTTGAGCATGCCGTCCTGATGGATGCCGGCCTCGTGGGCGAAGGCGTTTTGGCCCACAATCGCCTTGTTCCGCTGCACGTGAATCCCGGTGATGTTGGCCGTGAGCCGGCTGGTCGGAACCAGGCGCCGCGTGTTGATGCCGGTCGCCGCGCGGTAGTAATCGCTGCGGGTTCGCAGGGCCATGACCAACTCTTCGAGCGAACAGTTGCCCGCCCGCTCGCCGAGGCCGTTGATGGTGCATTCGACCTGGCCGGCGCCGGCTTCGATGGCGGCCAGACTATTGGCCACCGCCAAGCCGAGGTCGTTGTGGCAATGAACGCTCAACACCGCGCGGTCGATGTTCGGCACGCGATTCCGCAAGGCGGTCAAAAATTCCTTCATGTTGGCGGGCGTCGCGTAGCCAACCGTGTCGGGAATGTTGATCGTCGTCGCGCCGGCGGCGATCGCGGCCTCGACCACGCGGCAGAGGAAATCGAGTTCCGTGCGCATGGCGTCTTCGGGCGAATATTCCACGTCGCTGCAATAGGTCAACGCCTGTTTCACGCCGGCCACCGCGTTGGCGATCACCTCGTCTTGGCTCATTTTGAGCTTGAATTCCCGGTGGATCGGGCTTGTGGCCAAGAAGACGTGAATGCGCGCCCGTTCCGCGTCGCGCAACGCCTCGCCAGCGCGGTCGATGTCGGCCGGGCGGCATCGGGCAAGGCCGCAAATCGTTGCGCCGCGAACATTCCGGGCGATTTCGCGCACCGCCTGAAAATCGCCGGGCGATGCGATCGGAAAGCCGCCTTCGATGACATCGACGCCCAATTCGACCAAGGCGTTGGCGAGTTCCAGTTTTTCGGCCAGGTTCATGCTCGCGCCGGGCGATTGTTCGCCGTCGCGGAGCGTGGTGTCGAAAATAGTGATGCGTCGAAAGTCTTTTGTCGTTGTATTTTCCATGAGATTTTTATGTTGCGATTCGAGGTTTTGATTGCGAAAAACTAGGTTTGGAGCGAAAAACGCATGCAGCCGGAATGCCGACCCCTGGTCGGCCCGGGCAACACCAACCAAGCCCTCGAAGGCCCTTGGCGACGTTCCGATTCTGAAAATTGGATCGTCTGCGGCATGGAAAACGCCATTTCCGTCATTCTGAGCGTAGCGAAGAATCTCAG
>CAZWNM010000434.1:0-3211 GCA_964635765.1 uncultured Planctomycetaceae bacterium
CCTCCACCTCCGTCCGCCCGTCACGCGGGGGTGGTGTTCACCGGACGCTCACGAATAATCGCAGCAGGCGAGGAAAATGCATTCCTTGAGCAAGACATCACCACAACGGCACATCGGAAATCCCCAACACGGCTTATGTCTCAGCACTCAGCAAGATAAATGCTAGCCGTTGACTGTCATTTTTCTTGCATCAAGCCCCAGGTCTGTCACCCCCCGGTTAATGTAATGGCAATCCATCGTTGCTTCTCAGGCGAAAGGTTTTCCAGCACGGTGAACGCCCGCCACTGCCGTCTGTTTTCCACGATCCCCTGAGTAAACTCCGACGATAAGGCCACCGGCACCTCGGCGGGAACCGACGTTCGCTGTCTCTCGAATGTCGCTCGGATCGACTGGCACAACACCGGCCCCTGAAACGCGATCGGAAGATGCGATCAAATCCGGGGATGGAGTTGTCACCTCGCCCAAGGATATCCAGATTGCGGGTGGGCCGATGCGGCGTTTCTGATTGGCCAGTGGCGTGGCCCCTGGGGCATCGAAAACCGCCTTCATTGCGTGCGAGATGGCTCGTTTGGCGAAGAGCAAGCGTTCACGGAGATAAACACAAAGACCACACTGTCACATGGGTCGATGCCCAGCCGGGGATGGCCAAATGACATGCAGACGCGGACGGATTTATGGATCAAGCAGCCAAACGGTCATTGTTTTGTGTCGGGAATCCATGAAAGCCGCACGGCCAATGTGCCTGACGCCGTCGTCACGGCCTTCGATATTGACGGGTTCTTTTCCGAGAGAAAATCGGGGATTGTTCGCAGACAGCCCTCCAGAAGTTCCAATTCCCAAACCAAGGGCGGACGGATCGCGCAGCCTGGATTGACGTGGATGACCATGGGATATGCCTCTGGGCCCGCTACCGGCCAGCCATATTTGTCGGCGGCGTCGAGGTCGCGCGTGGAGATTTCGAATGCCTCGCTGAACATCATGGATAGAGCCGACATTCCCCTTGCGTTCTCTTCTTCCGAAGCATTGCCGGCAATCACGCCTTGGAGAGCGGCCAAGTTGTCGTAGATGGCCAGCCCTTGCTGCACGCCGGACTGGCCCATGACGACGGCATACCACGGCCCGCTCTGGAATTTGTCGCACTCGACCTTGATGAGCGTATCGCCCTGCACCCGCTGCCATGGTTTCCGACGATAAAAATCGGCTGCCGCGGCATGGAAGCTGCCAACTTGCACAGGCGTCATGCCCGGCGAGTCGATGATCGATGGCGGTCCGCCCTGGCTAGCAAGGTGTTGTGTCATGCTGTCGAACGCGGAATTGATGTGTTCGAGCTGCTCCACGACAACGCATTCGATGCCGATCCGATCCAAGTAAGGCCGCAGAGCCGCGCTCTGCTCGACGGAACCCACCTCGACCATGCCCGGCCGATGCGTCTCGCCGACGGCCGGTTGATGGATGGCTTGAACGACGGTCTCCAATAACCACTCGGCAGTCGGCCGCTCCGGCGATATGCGATGAGCAAGCACCAAATCGTCGGCCCGACCGACCACCAAGCCTACCCACGGCCGATAGGGTTCTCCCTCGCCCATAATCCAGGCCGGCATGGGGCGAACATCGGTCTGCCAAACCTCGCCGGGTTCTATCGGCAACGCGAGGATTTCTTCAGGGGCGGTTGTTGCATCTTGTTCGTTCGCATCTGCTTTAGCGATTACGGCCGGCAGCTTGCCTCGCACTTGATCGATGGCGTCCAATGTGTCGGAAAGCGCGCACTCGACGCCAATCTGTTTGAGTTTGGCCTTCCACGCCTTCTGAAACACCTGTTGCCGGACTTCAATCGCTGCCGGCCGGTGCGGTTCCGAATCGCGAGGTTTCAGCATCACGTCCGCGACGTAGTTCCATACGTCACCGGGCGTTGGCTCGGCTTCCAATATCTCTAGCCCAAATAATTCTTGGCTCGCACATCCAACAATCACGATCGCCCAAGGCAATGTTTCGTCTGATGGACACTGGCCGGAATCCTGAGTCGGTATCGCGTCAACCTGCCAGACCTCGCCCCGCTCCTGCGGACATCCGCGCAGCGCCAGCCGGAGTTGGGGCCAAGAAGGCCGTCGGGCTTTCGGTTCCCGGGGCATCGGCGTCTTCAGCGTTTTGCGAATCCACGAAATCGCGCCCGGCGTATTCAGCCATAGGCGGCGATTACCAACCGCGTAACCGACGGCTTCATCGTCGCCGCCCATGGTGATGTATGGCGGCATTTCCTGCGGCAATTGCTTATGGCCCAGCAAGTAGCTCGGCACATGCTTGTTGGCTTTTACAGCCTGTTTCAGCAGCCTGCCGGCCTCCGCCGATTCGCCCTCTTTTCGGAATGCCAAAAGAACCTTCGCGTAAACCCATTCCGCGGAGCTATCGTCCTCGTACTGCGTCAACAGTTTCCGGAGATCATCGTCATGCTCCAAATCCAACAACAGCGTGGCCAGTGAGTAGCGGACGCCCTGATTGTCGTTGGGGTTCAGCCGGAGCATTTCCCGATAATGCTCCGCTGCTTCCTCGCGCCGGCCGGCTTCCCAAAGGCATTGGGCCAAGCCTTCCCGAGCGCGCATGTACGGCCGAGTTTCCAAAACACCCCAGAAATGCCCTTCGTCTTCCTTGAACGCCTTTTTGCCAAGCGCTCGCTCGCCGGCGTCCACGCCTTGCTTGTAGAGTGTCAAGGCTTCGTCGGCGGTTGCTGCGTGCTCGGCCAATAGCACGTAGGCATCCGCGCAGTCGGCCGAAATCTTCAAGGCTTGTCGTGCCAAACGAACCTGCTCGGCAGGGGAGGCTTCGAACGCCTGATACATCATGTCTTGGGCACGATCCAGCGGCGTTGCTTCACGATCTTCACTCTCACCCTCAAACTCCGCCGCAAACTGCCGCATCATCTGTTCCATCGCCCGCCGGTCCGGCAAAAACTCCAATGGACTTTGTTCCCCGCCGTTTCTCTCGGTGACTGCTCGTTTTTTCTTGGCCATGGGCGGCTTCCTTTCTTTGAATCTGGATTGCGGCCCATTCTACCCTCTGGACGGCCAAACGAAAACAGGTTCCAGCCTTTTGGGCCTATGCCGCAAATCTGCGTCGAAATCGGGTCGATTTGGCGACATCACAAGACGCCCGCCATGACAACATTTTAAAAAGGCACCGAATAAGGCGCCGTTTTGTTTGCCGCTCAACGTCAGCC
>CAZWNM010000435.1:0-3204 GCA_964635765.1 uncultured Planctomycetaceae bacterium
GGAACGATTGGCTTGCCCCCGGTGGCCGGCGGGTTTGTTCCGATGAGCGCCGGCTGCGGTTCGGCGCGGCCGACGACGCCCGATGGATCGACTTCGACATCACGCTGAAAGCCACCGACGGCGACGTGGTTTTCGCCGACGACAAGGAGGGCTTTTTCGGCCTTCGCGTCGCCCAATCGCTTTGCGTCGATGCAAAACGCGGCGGCAAACTCGTCAACAGCAACGGCCTGGTCGATGGCGACGCCTGGGGCAAGCCGGCCGCGTGGATCGACGACCACGGGCCGATCGACGGCCGAACGGTCGGCATCGCCATTTTCAATCATCCCGACAGCCTGCGCTATCCCACGTATTGGCACGCCCGAACCTACGGCCTGCTCGCCGCCAATCCGTTTGGAGTTCGGGCGTTCACCGGCGACAACAAAAAAGACGGCTCGCTGAAAATCGCCGCCGGCGGCGCCGCTCAATTCCGCTATCGCGTCCTTTTCCATTGCGGCGACGAGCGCGAGGGCAAAGTGGCCGAACGATTTGCGGAATATGCGAAAGAGAAAAAGTAGAGAACGCTGATTTTCGGTTTTAGCAGCGATTTAGGCATCCGGAGCAAGTGTAAGAAAAGGAAAAATGGGAAGGAAGGGAAAAGGGAAACGCTGGTATTTTGTTGCAAATTGCCAATCAAAAAACTACCTGTCTTCCTTTCCCATTTTCCGACTTTTCCTTTTTTCCTTCTCACACCGGCCGCCCTTTTTTTTGAAGTCAAGTTACTTCGCTTGGCTAAAATATTACCGGTTTTGCGATAGGCCCCTAATCTTTCGATTTCCATGCTTCTTCTCGAACCGCACGCCGACGGCACGATCCTTTCGGTTCGGGCGCAGCCTGGGGCGCGGCGCAATGAAATCCGCGACGTGCAAGACGGCATGTTGAAAGTTTCGGTCACGCAAGCCCCGGAAAAAGGCAAGGCGAACAAAGCCGTCGTCGAGTTGTTGGCCAAAAAGCTCGGCCTCAAAAAATCGCAAATCGAGTTGCTTTCCGGCGAAACTTCGCATCAAAAACGCTTTTTGGTGCATGGCGTAGATTGCAAAACACTCGCTGAAAAATGTTATCACGAAAATGCGAAAGGATGAAAACACGAAAAACAGACATAAAAACTGCGTTGGCGAATCGTCGAATGGTTTGATTTGAAAATGGTCGGTTTTTCCGTGTTTTCGCTCTTCCGTGTTTTCGTGATAAAAAAAGCCTAGCGTGCCGCTCGCTGTTAAAATGGCGATTCTGCGTCGTTGTCAGCGACTTCGGAAACTGCGGCGAAATTGCGGATTGTTACGGCTCGCGCGGCTCGTTTTCGCTTCCATTGCCGCCTCCATGCCTGAAGGCCGTTGACAAAACCATGGCCGCCCCCGGACAATAAAGAGGCGTTTCCTTGGAACTGCGAGATTTTCCCATGCGTTTCTTTTCGTTCGTATTGAAAAACGTCACCCGTCGCCGCGTGCGGTCGAGTTTGACGGTCATCGGCACGGCCGTTTCGGTCGGCGCCATCGTGGCGCTGGTCGGAGTTTCCAACAGCTCCGTGGAATCGTTCATCGCCATCTACCGGCAGCAGAACGTGGCGATCGTCGTCGATCAGCGCGGGGCCGTGCAGCGGCTCACCAGCGTGTTGAGCGAGTCGCTGGGCGATGAAATCGCGAAGATTCCCGGCGTCAAACAGGTCAATACCGGCTTGGTCGATTACACGGCGATCGAGGAGCTTGGCAGCAACGCCTTCGTGATTCAAGGCTGGATCCCCGATTCGCCGGCGATGAAGGCGCTCAACATTCGGCCCGGCGGCCACACGCTTACGGCCGCCGACACGCGCGGCGTTCTGCTGGGCCGCGACGTGGCCGAGGGATTAAAAAAAGGCGTCGGCGATAAAATCCCGCTGTTCGACAATGGCAACTACACCGTCGTCGGCATCGTCGATAGCGACAGCGAGTTCGAGTCCGCCGGAATGTGGGTGTCGCTTGCCGACATGCAGCGATTCATGGGCAAAAAAGGCCAAGTCACCGGCTTCACCATCGTCGTCGATCATCCGGAAGACAAGACCGAAGTCGCGCGAATCCGAAAAGCCGTCGAGGCGTTGGGCAAAAACGTCCGAACGCAGTTGCCGGGCGAATCGGTCACGCAAACGAAGGAAATCCGCTTCCTGCGCGCCTCTTCCTGGATCACGTCGCTGATCGCCATTATCATCGGCGCCGTCGGAATCTTGAACACCATGATTATGTCGGTTTCCGAACGCACGAAGGAAATCGGCATCCTTCGGGCGATCGGCTGGCGAAAAGGCCGCATCGTGCGCATGATTCTGGCGGAATCGGTCTTGCTGAGCGTCAGCGGCGGCGTGCTCGGCACGGTTGCGGCGGTCGGCCTAACCCGGCTGATTGGAAAACTGCCCGACGTGGCCGGCCTTATCGCCACGAAAATCTCGTTCGAGGTGATGGCATTCGGAATCGCCGTCGCCTTGGGCGTGGGTTTCTTGGGCGCGCTCTATCCGGCCTATCGCGGCGCGCAGCTTCAGCCGACGGAGGCCCTTCGACATGAGTAACACCATGAGCAATCCCAAAAACGATCCCTATTTGTTCCGCACCGAACATCTCTCGAAGCTGTATCCCGACGGACAAGTGCACGCTGTCGAGGACGTGACCGTTAGCATTCGCCGCGGCGAATACGTGGCCATCATGGGCCATAGTGGCAGCGGAAAATCGACGCTGTTGAACCTGCTCGGCACGCTCGACTCGCCCACCTCCGGCGAGATTTTCTTCGACGGCCAGCCGCTCTCGCAAATCCGCCGGCTCGACGATCTTCGCATTCGGAAGTTCGGCTTCGTGTTCCAGTCGTTCCACCTGCTGCCGATGCTCACGTCGTTGGAAAACGTGCAGGTGCCGATGTTTGAAGGCTCGCTGCCGGCCCGCGAGCGACTCCAAAAGGCCAAGCAACTTTTGGAATTGGTCGGCATGAGCCACCGCATGAATCATCTGCCGCAAAAACTCTCGATCGGCGAGCGGCAGCGCGTGGCCATCGCCCGTTCGCTGGCCAACGATCCGATCGTCCTGCTGGCCGACGAGCCGACCGGCAATCTCGATTCCGTGTCGGCGCAAGGCGTGTTCGACCTATTCGCCCATCTGCATCACGACCGGGGCATGACGATCATTCTCATCACGCACGACGAAGAGTTCGGCGAAT
>CAZWNM010000436.1:0-3198 GCA_964635765.1 uncultured Planctomycetaceae bacterium
CTCGATTCGTCTAGCTTCTGATGTGAGCAAGTAGTGTGGCGTTGTAAAAGTCATCGTGGATTGCCTGAGTGTCACAGGATATACATGTTTCCCATATTTTCTTATCGGCACCAATTATGCAACCGCTCCAGTTTATCATGTTGACCACAACGGAACGAACAGTCGAAACTAGTATTCAAGAATCACTCGCTTTGGCTATAAAGTGGGGTTGAATGTGAAACGCTGTTGCCTCCTGGCCAAACGGTGCATCTTAATGGTCGTTAGATACCACCCATAAGGCCCTTGCTTGCGGGTGAAATTTGAATAAAATCTAGGTTTTACCGAATTCGATTGACATGTCGGCGGTAATGATTATATTAGAGATTAGTAACGCTACGATTTTTCGGGATATGCGCTTGCTGAGGTGTTGTGGCGATCTTCCTAAGTGTTAAGCGGTCAAACCTAATGGAGGCAGCGTAAAGCGGTCGTGTTGCTCGCTATCGAGAGTGAAGATCATGTCTTCACGGCCGCTGGAGCTTTTGTGTCATGAATCTGTCGGAACAGTCTGAGAGATACGCTCCGTGTATTATTGGTGTGTCACAAGCGATGCGAGACGTTCTCCGGTTGGTGGATACCGTTGCGTTGAGCGATTGTTGTGTGCTCATCGAGGGCGAAAGCGGGACGGGCAAAGAGCTTTTGGCCCGAAGGGTTTGCGTGAAAAGCCGGCGTTGGAATCGCCCGCTGATCCCGGTCAATTGCGGCGGCATTAGTGCGTCGTTGTTCGAGAGTCAATTCTTCGGCCATGTTCGCGGCGCGTTCACCGGCGCGGAACAAAGCATGCTCGGTCTGGTTCGATCGGCCGACGGCGGCACGCTGTTTCTCGACGAAGTTGCCGAAATACCGCTGAATTTGCAGTCGAAACTGCTGCGCGTCATCCAAGAACAAGAGGTGATGCCCGTCGGCCATCCGATTCCCGTCAAGGTCGATACGCGTTTCATCGCCGGCACGAATCGCAGTTTGCGCGACATGGTTGTGAAAGGCGAATTCCGGAAAGACCTTTTCTATCGATTGAATATCGTTCGCATCGTGATTCCGCCGTTGCGAGATCGGCCGGAAGACGTCCCCGGCTTGCTCGATCACTTCGCCGCTTGGTACGCCAATCTGTACAAGAAACACGAAGTTCCGATAAGCTCCGCGGTGCGCGGCATCTTGGTCAGCTACCGATGGCCTGGAAATGTTCGCGAGTTGGCCGCCTGGGTCGAGCGGCTCTACGCCATTGGGCTGGAGCCTGAGGTGCTTGTCGAAATGCTTCTGGTGGAGGATGGCGGAACGCAAACGAGCCTCGATTCGCGTGAAACCATGAGTTTGGAGCAAGCCGAGCGTCGGGCGATCGTCCAAGCGATGGATTCAAGCGAATCCAACCAGCGTCAAGCGGCCCATTTGCTTCACATCCACCGTGCCACGCTTGCCCGAAAACTCAAAAAACACCGCCTAGCCTAAGTGGGGGGGCTGGGGACGGGGGGACTGGAAAACCGCTTGCGGTTTCGCCGCTTGTGCTTTGCGTGCGCATTACGCACTTCTTTTCCGAGCCTCCGCAGTCCCATTCTCCCGCCTCCCTTTTTTGGGCACGTCTTTTGCTGGCTCTGCTTGACCGCGG
Source organism: uncultured Planctomycetaceae bacterium (assembly GCA_964635765.1). Lineage (GTDB taxonomy): Bacteria > Planctomycetota > Planctomycetia > Pirellulales > Thermoguttaceae. Next base: position 1,637 of record CAZWNM010000436.1, read on the forward strand.
CCCAAAGCCACAGCCGGATTGCGTCGCTGGAAGAAGCCGCCACGAAACCACGGTTACGGTGAAAACGAGGAGTAACCAGCCGCTCAATCTAAGGAGTCCTGTCATGGAACATTCCGAAGTGCCATTGGAACAGTCGCAAGAGGATATTGCCCATCATGCTCACCATGCCACGGAGAAGTGGATACTGGGCGTGGCGTTGACCGCCGCATTCCTGGCCGTGCTCGCGGCGATCACCTCGCTGATGGCGGAACATCACGCCAACGAAGCGATGCTCGACCAAATTCGCAGTTCCGATCAGTGGAGCTTCTATCAGGCCGAAAGCATCAAGGCCAATCTGCTTGCCGCAAAAATCGAGTTGCTACAGGCGATGGGCAAAACTGTGAGCGAGAAAGACCAGAGCAAAGTGGCGGAATATCGGAAGGGTCAGAAAACGGTGAAAGAGGAAGCCAAGGAGAGAGAAGCGGCTTCCGAGGCACATCTGCGGCATCACACGATTTTGTCCGGCAGCGTTACGCTGTTTCAGATTGGAATTGCCGTGGGGGCAATTTCGGTCTTGACGAAACGGAAGAGCTTTTGGTTCGGGTCGTTGGGCTTTGGCGTGGTCGGCGCGATATTGCTCCTACTCGGCCTTGTGGTTTGTTGATGCCGTGAGGGATAAGCGGAATAGTCGCGTCATGTAAACGCCCGTTATCGAGCCAAGCATGGCGCCGGCGATGACGTCGCCGACGAAATGGTAATTCATTGCCACCAACGCCACGCACACGGTCCCGCCGACAATCGCGTGCAGCCATCGCCAGCGTGGATAGCTCAGCCATAAGATCGACAGCACGGAACAGACCGCTGCCGCGTGGCCGGAAGGAAACGATTCGTAGGCAGCGCCGTAATGGAACGGATGAAAACCGTAGGCGCCGTTGCCGATCAGTGAGGGATTGCCCTGGTTCCACGTCTCCGGCCAATAGCGGCCGCAACTCCATTTCACAAGCTGTTTCAGGATCGTGGTCACGATCAGATTGGCCGAGATGGCCAGAAGCACGGTCTGGAATCGGCCGCCCGGTTTCCAAACCCGCCAGAGGACAACCAGCAGAATAGCCAGCGGCACGCATGCCTTCAACCACGCGGAGACCAGCGGCGGCCATGGAAAGAACCCATGCAGGAACGAACCGTGGTCGTGAACGAACCACGCCACGGGCCGGTCCACGAAATCATAACAAAGGATCACCAGGATGACCCCCAGGATCAAAGCCACGGCCGTTTTGGTTAGAACTGTTTTCATCCTCGCTATCTCCGACGACATCCGTTGCCTCATTCTTTCACCGACGTCTCCCATTCCGCCACGGACGGAATCCCCGACGTCATATCCGGTAGAATCCCAATGCGTTCATAGATCGGCCGGATGAGCTTTCGCAACGTAGGCAACCGGCAGGTGAAAACCAGCGAGCCGACGATACATATGGCCCCGGCAAGCTGCACGACCGGAACCGCCCCGATATGGCTGGCCAAGCCGCCGGCCAACAGGCTTCCGAACGGCGCCACGCCGAGGAAGGTCATCACGTAAAAGCTCA
>CAZWNM010000437.1:0-3183 GCA_964635765.1 uncultured Planctomycetaceae bacterium
TTTCGCCGGCCATTTTCGGCTCGCTGTTCCAGGGAATTATGGAGAAGCCCGAGCGGCGGCAAATCGGCGCGCATTACACCAGCGAACGCGATATTCTGAAGGTGATTCGCTCGTTATTCCTTGATGATCTTCGAGCGGAATTTGAAAAAATCAAGAATAATAAAAACCAACTGAAACAGTTTCATCAAAAACTTGCCGGGCTGCGGTTTCTCGACCCTGCCTGCGGCTGCGGCAATTTCTTGGTCATCGCGTATCGGGAACTCCGCTTGCTGGAAATCGACGTTCTGAAATCGATTTACGGCACGGAACAACAACATTTGACCATCCAAAGCCTTTCGCTGGTCGATGTGGACGCTTTTTACGGCATTGAAATCAGCGAGTGGCCGGCGCGAATCGCCGAAGTGGCGATGTGGCTGATGGACCACCAGATGAACGTCCGGCTTTCCGAGGTATTTGGACAATACTTTGTTCGTTTGCCGCTGAAAAAATCGCCCACGATCGTTCTCGGCAATGCCCTGCGGCTGGATTGGAAAAACATTCTCCCGCCCGAGAAATGCAGCTATATTTTGGGCAACCCGCCGTTCGGAGGCAAGCAATTTATGCAGCCGGAACAGAGGGAGGACATGAAATCCGTGTGCGGTCACATTCGAGGCCACGGCGTGCTCGATTATGTGACCGCGTGGTATATCAAGGCGGCTTCCTATATCCAAGGCACGCATCTTCGCGTGGCTTTTGTTTCGACGAACAGCATTACCCAAGGCGAACAAGTTGGGATTTTTTGGCAATTCCTATTTGAGCAAGGAATCAAAATACATTTTGCGCACGAAACATTCGCATGGGAAAGCGAAGCCAAGGGGAAAGCCCATGTCCATGTCGTCATTATCGGTTTTGGCGTTTTTGACCATTTTCCAAAACAACTCTACGGATACGAGTCGGTGATTGTCGGTGATTCGAGCGAAGAGGGCACAAAGGAGCCAGTTGTCACGGTCACGGAAGCGGCTAATATCAGCCCCTACCTTGTTGTCGGACCGGATTCTGTTCTGACGGCTCGAAGCCGGCCGATTTGTTCCGTGCCTCCGATCGTTTTTGGCAGTATGCCGAACGATGGCGGCCATCTTTTAATGTCCGGTTTCGGTCGGGATCAACTTCTCCGTAAGGAACCAAACGACGCCAAGTATATTCGGCGGTTCGTCGGCGCGGAAGAATTCTTAAATGGAATCGAACGTTGGTGTTTATGGTTGCAAGATGAGGACGTGGCGGAATTCCGCAAAATGCCAGCCGTAATGGACATTGTTCACGCCGTTGCCATCCACCGGGAAAAAAGCGAAAGAGAAACCACCAAAAAGTTGGCCAAAACTCCGGCCTACTTTGCGGAAATCCGCCAACCAGACTGCGCCTATCTGCTGATTCCTTCAGTGTCCAGCGAGCGGCGTCATTATATCCCCATTGGCTTCATGCGGCCCGATATTATCGCCAGCAATCTCGTTTTGCTGGTTCCCGGCGCAACGCGCTATCATTTTGGCATTCTTTCCTCCGCCATGCACATGGCCTGGGTACGCCGCGTGGCCGGACGACTGAAGTCGGACTATCGTTACTCGAATAGAATCGTTTACAACAACTTCCCTTGGCCCATTGAGCCGACCGAGGCAAAATGTGCTCGCGTGGAAGAAGCGGCCCAGCATATTTTGGATTTGCGAGTAGAGTGGGGCGACGGTCGAGCCGGTTTTCTGCCTGCCAAGAAAAAGGGCCAAGCATCTGCGTGCCTTGCAGACCTTTACGCTCCCGAAAGTATGCCCCTTCCACTTTATAAAGCACATCGAGCGCTCGACATCGCAGTCGATCGTTGTTATCGTCGGGAGCCGTTTCATTCGGAACGGCAGCGGGTGGAATTACTTTTCGCCTTGTACGAAAAACTCACCACCCCGCTCCTGGCCGCCGCGAAAAAGAAACGCCGAAGTAAAACGGATGAGACTTGACACCGATTCCCAGACAATGCCTCCCCGTTGTGCATGGGCCGTGGTGCATAGTAGAATGGAAAGCCCGCCATTCGGTGGAGCTTTGGATTTCTCGACTTTTATCGGTCATTGCACCGTCGCCATTGCCCTATGCCAGCCAACTTAACGCCGCAGTATCTCAAGGCCGAAGAGGAATATCGTCGCGCGACGTGCCTCGAAGAGGAATTGCAATGCCTTCAACTCATGTTGAAGGAGATTCCGAAGCATAAGGGAACCGATCATCTTCAGGCCGAGTTGAAAACCAAGATCGCCAAAGCCAAAAAGGACATGGCGGTCGAACAAAGCAGCGGGAAGAAAACTCGCGGCCTGCGGATTCCGCGTCAAGGCGCCGGCACCGCCATTTTGCTCGGAGGGCCGAACGCCGGCAAGAGCCAGTTGGTCGCCAGCCTCACTCGGGCAACGCCCGAGGTCGCGCCGTATCCATTCACCACGAAGATACCGGCCCCGGCCATGATGCCTTGGGAAGACGTGACCGTGCAGTTGATCGACACGCCGCCGATTACGGCCGATTACATGGACCCGCTCTTGCACAATCTGATCCGCGCCGCCGAATTGGCCCTGCTTCTGGTCGATCTCGAAAGCGACGACGGGATCGAGCAGTGCAAGGAAGTGATCGACCGGCTGAATGGGACGAAGACGCGGCTTGCGGCCACATCGTATCTCGACGAAGAGGATGTAGGACTTTTTTTTACCCAAACTTTTATGGTGCCCAACAAAATAGATGCGCCCGACGCGGCCGAGCGGCTCGAATTGCTGCACGAACTCCTGCCGCTGGATTTCACGGAGTACGTGATTTCGGCCAAGGACGGAACTAATTTGGAAACTCTTCGGACGGCGATTTACAAATCGCTCGACGTGGTTCGCGTCTACTCGAAACTGCCGACGGCGAAGGAGCCGGACCGCGATCGGCCGTTCACGTTGCGGCGCGGCAGCGAGCTTTTGGAGATGGCCGGCATGGTTCACAAGGATTTTTTGACCACGCTCAAGTTCGCCCGCGTGTGGGGCACGGCCGTTCACGACGGCACGCAAGTCAAAGGCGACTACGTGCTGCAAGATCGAGACGTGGTGGAGCTGCATGCGTGAAGAGGGGGTTGGAGATTAGGGATTGGGGGATTAGAACTTATGGCCGACCATTCCTCAATCTCCATTGTTCTCCTCCAATCCCTAA
>CAZWNM010000438.1:0-3181 GCA_964635765.1 uncultured Planctomycetaceae bacterium
GTTTGTCGTCGATGCCTTGCCGCAAAATATCGACGCCCAACTCCGCCGCCCGAGTTTTAACAATATGCGAACTGCGATGCGTGATGATTCCGAAACGATAGCCGGCCTTGCGCCAAAGTCGAATGCCCATGCCGTCATGGACGTGAAATCGTTTGGTCTCGATGCCTTGGTTGTTGTACGTGATGCCGCCGTCGGTCAAGACGCCGTCAACATCGGACAGGATCAATTGAATCGTTCGGCAACGTTGGTCGAAGGTCATAACGAGGGGCTAGGGGCTAGATAGTGAATAGTGGGTAGCGGATAGTGGGTAGTGAAGACCGCGAATGTTTTTTCCGTGTCTCCCGGTCTCCCGTGTTTCTCAGGCGCCGACGACGCGCCAGGGCGTGGCGGCGGGCCTGGGCGGGGCGGCTTCATGCGTCGGCGTTTCTTTCGGCAGCAAGGCCACGACGTCGGTGATGTCGATTAACCCGATCGGCCGGCCGGCGCCGTCGACGACGGGCAACTCGCTGATTTTTCGGCCCGCCATGATTGCCACCGCATCGACCATCATCGTTCCGACCTCCACTCGCAACGGTTTTTTGGTCATCACGTCGCCGATCGGGCCGTCCAATTGGGCGTCGTGGCGATGCTCGAAAAGCCGTGCTAGATCGCTGTCGGTGAAAATGCCCGAGAGCTTGCCTTGCTCGTCCACCAACATCGTGGCGCCGGTTCGCCGGCCCGGCATGCTCGCTCCGATCAACACGTCGCGCACCGTTTGCCGCTCGCTGGAAATGCGGCATTGCTCCAACGGCCTGGCGTGTTGCTCGACCTTGCTCAATTGATAGCCCAAGCTGCCGGCTGGATGAAATCGGGCGAAATCGTCGCGGCTAAAATGACGCATGTGGCTGACGACCAACGCCAGCGCGTCGCCGACGGCCAGCATCGCGGTCGTACTCGTGCTCGGCGCGAGGCCCAGCGAACAGGCTTCTTCCAAGGGGCACAGTTCGACGGTGACCGTGGCCGTGCGGCCGAGCGTGCTTCCGGCGCGGCCGGTAATCGCCACGATCGGCACGCCGAACTCGACCAGCGAAGGCAGCAGACGAAGAATCTCGTCGGTTTCGCCGCTTTGCGAAAGGATCAGCATGAGGTCGTCGCGTCGCACGCGGCCCAAGTCGCCGTGCAGCGCCTCGGCCGGATGGAGACAATGACTCGGCGTGCCGGTCGATGCCAAGGTGGCCATGATTTTCTGACCGATGAGGCCCGCCTTGCCAATGCCCGAAACGAGGACGTTTCCTCGGCAGTCGAGAATGAGGCGCACGGCTCGGCAAAATTCGCCGTCGAGCCGGTCGGCCATGCGTGCGAGGGCTTGGCTTTCGGTGAGAATGACTTGGCGTGCGAAGCGCAGTTGTTCAAAAGGACTCAATTCGCGCGTGGCGACGGCGACGGCTTCCATGCTCATGCCTCGACCCATGTTGCTCGAGAATTTCGGCCGCGTGGAGGATATCTGTGCCTTGCACGGGCACTGATGCGACATTTTTCCCGAGGGGGAAAGAGCGTTTCAGTTCAAGCCGCGCAAAGCATAGACCTTCCGGCCGGCGATCATGCGAGCGGATTGTACTTCTTTGGCCGATTTGAGGCAATGTAGAACTGCGTGGAGACGGCTGCCCACTACGCGGCTGCCGGCACGCATCGGTTGCCTTGTTAGCGTTCACTCACTCGCTTGGCTGGTGCTTTTTTTCCAGCAGTTTTTTGCCTATTTGCGATGGCCGGCGTCGTTTTTTCCTTGTCTGCCTTCTCCATTTTATCCACTTGTTCTTTTTCGTATTGCACCATGCTCTGCCGCATCGTGTTTCCGTCCGTGAAGTTCGCGAGGTCGTCATCGTTGTACTCGTCGTAATCGCCGCCTCTGGGATAGAGGCGACCGGAGCCGAACTTTCCGTCGCTGCCGGCGCAGAGGAGTTGGAACGTATCGGGATTGATCCATTTTCCATTGTTGGAGTTTCGATAAGGCATGGCGGAGTTCCAACCGGGGTGATTGTCAAAGCCCTTTGGACCGCCGCGGAAATAAACGTAAGGTTCTCCGCCTTCCCCCTTCCGTATGGGAAAATACTGCATGGCGCCATCGACCTCATGCACACGATCTTTGTCGAATTTGAAGAATGGTCCGAGTCGGGTGGTTCCTTCGGTTTCGAAAGGATTGCGGGGGTTGGTGCTGAAGCCTAGCCCATTGGGCCCGGCCAGCCAGAAATACAAGGCCGAAGCTGGACTTTGGCAGGACAGGTCAGGGTAATTTTTCGACGGACATTGGGGAAATCTTCGTTTCAGAAAACTAAGCGTCACCGTTTGATCGTGAAAATCGGGTGGCAATTCGCCGAATCGCAAGCAGAAATTATCGAAACCCTCGTTGAATTTGGCGATTTCTGCAATCACTTTGCTTCGATTGGCGGAATGGATCGCTTCCGATCCGACCTTCCAAACCAAGGCCGTTACGGCCGCCAAGACAGCGGCGATCACGAGAACTTCGATAATCGAACCCCCTCGCCGGATTTGCTTTATTGCTGAAAATTTCATATTTGCCTCAGCCGGAATGGGATGCTTGCCGCACGCCACTAGTGGTAGTGTAGTTTCCGCTGCCAGCCAGTCAAATTTTGCCGCCCGCAAATCGTGGTTCGGCGCCGGATGGTTCCGGTCCGTCCCCTGGTAAAACGCCGGAAAATCCCGTAAAATCGACCGTTCCGCCAATTGGTGGCGGAATAGCAACCAAGGAGCAAGCCCGTTTTATGATTGTCACCACCAAACAGTTGTTCGCGCACGCTTACGGCCGTTACGCCGTCGGCGCATACAACATCAACAACCTCGAACAGACCGTGGGTCTGTTTCGGGGCAACTTAGGCAAGTCGAAATCGAACGACGAGCCGACCGACGCCGGCGCGAGCGCCCCGTTTATCATCCAGATTTCGCGCGGCGCGCGAAGCTATAGCGACAAGCGGCTTCTGGAAGCGATGATCCGCTCGGCCAACGAAGTATTTCCCGAGGCGATTTTCGCCGTTCATCTCGATCACGGCACCGAAGACGTTTGCTACGATTGCATCGAAAGCGGTTTTTACAGTTCCGTGATGATCGACGCCTCGCACGCGGACTTCGCCGGCAACATCGCGACGACGCGCCGCGTGGCCGATCGCGCCCATGCCAAGGGCATCGT
>CAZWNM010000439.1:0-3176 GCA_964635765.1 uncultured Planctomycetaceae bacterium
CTTCGCGCGGGTCGCGGCCGGGCCGAACCAGTTGCGCCAAAATGTCCTTGAGCGTCAACATGCCAACCGCCAATTCCTTCGCCATCGTCTCGATATCGACCTTCGCGATGCGCTCAGCCAGCGCCGTCGCCGTTTCCTTGTTGCGGAGATCGGCCGGCGAGCCGGCAAGCCGCTCCAGCGCCTTGGTCGCGGCTTCGTAACTTTCCGGATGAATCCACGTCGCATCGAGCGGATTGTCGCCATTGGGGATTTTCAGGAAGCCGGCCGCTTGCACGAACGTCGCCTCGCCGAGGCCGGGCACGTCGCGCAACTGCTCGCGGACGCGGAACGGGCCGTGCTCGCGACGATATTCATAAAGCCGGTGCGCGGTCAATTGGTTCAAGCCCGACACGTAGCGCAACAACGCCGGGCTGGCCGTGTTCACATCGACGCCGACGTAATTGACGCACGATTCGACCACGTCGTCCAACGAAACGCGGAGATGCTTGGCCTTCACGTCGTGCTGATACAAGCCCACGCCGATATTGGCCGGATCGATCTTCACCAATTCGCTCAACGGGTCTTGCAGGCGGCGGCCGATCGAAATGGCGCCGCGCACCGTGGCGTCGAAATCGGGAAATTCCTCGCGCCCCAGCCGGCTCGTCGAATACACGCTCGCGCCCGCCTCGTTCACGATCACGTAGGCCATGTCGCGGCCCTTTTCCTGAAACTCCTTCTCGATCAAGTCGCAGAAAAAATCCTCGGCATGGCGGCAAGCCGTGCCGTTGCCGATCACCACCACCGTAAGCTGATGTTTCTCGATAAGCTCCAAAGCCTTTTGACGCGCCTGATCGCGGCGGTCGGGCTTGCTTACCAAATAAATCACGCCGTTTTCGAGCATGGTGCCGAACTCGTCGAGCGCCACCAGCTTGCAGCCGCTCCGAAAACCAGGATCGACCGCCAGCAGGCGATGATGACGCACCGGCGGCTGCAACAGCAAATTGCGAAGATTTCTGGCGAACACGCTCACCGCGTGCAACTCCGCGCGATCGGTCAATTCGCGGCGAATATCGCGCTCCAAACCCGGCAAAATCAACCGGGCAAGCGCGTCGCGGGCGCAGCCGCGAAGATAATCGGCATGGGGATGGCCCGGCGGAACGAGCAATTCGTCCAATAGGGCCGTCATCGGCTCGACGTTCGACTCGATCTTCACCCGCAACACTTTTTCCCGCTCGCCGCGATTGATCGCCAGCACGCGATGCGGCGGCAACTGCCGGAGCGCCTCGCGGAAGTCGAAATAATCGCGGAACGCCTTGATCGTCTTCTCTTCGATCTTCTTTTTGAGCAACTCGCGCTTTTCCAACAGCGATTGCTTCGCTTTTTGCCGGGCGAGTTTGCGCCGGGCGGCGGAACTGAGTTTTGGCGGACCGGCGGGTTCGGCAACGCCATCGGCAACCGTCGGCGGTTGGCCTTCCGCGGTTTCCAATATCGTCGCGTCTTCCGGCGAACTTGCTTCGCCAGGCGACGGAACCATCGTCGCAGCAGACGCTTCCACGGCGGCTTCTTTTTCTTCCGCCGCCGCCGGCGTTTCTTCGGCTGAGGTTTCTTCGGCCGGTTCGTCGACTTCCGTAAATTCCAGCTTCAATTGTGTTTCGGAGTGTTGCTTTTCTTCAGGCGGTTTTTTTTCGGCCGGCACGCCGTGTTGCTTTTCTTCAGGCTGCCTTTCGTCGGGCGGCAAACGGCTGCAAACCAAAAAACCGGTCCGCTGCAAGATGTCGCGAAGCCGGCCGCGCAATTCGGCCTGCTCGCTGAACTGCTCGGCGAGAATATGGCCGGCCCCAAGCAAGGCGTCGGCGGCCGTCGGCACTTGGCGATCCCTGTTGACGAAATCGGCCGCTCGCGCGTCCAGGTCGAGACAATTCGGGGCGGCTTCCAAAATTTCGCGGGCCAATAGCTCCAAACCGCGCGATCGAGCCAACGTGGCCAACGTCTGCTTCTTCGGCTTGAACGGCAAATAGAGGTCTTCCAGCCGCTTGGCCGTCGTGGCCGAGAGAATCTGTTTTTGCAGCTTCTCGGTCAGCTTGCCTTGCGACTCGATCGAACGCAGGATCGTCTGCTTGCGGTCGGCCAAGAGGCGGAGCTTCGCCAGGCGATCTTGAATCTCCCGAATTTGCTCCTCATCGAGTCCCCCCGTTTGGTCCTTGCGGTATCGGGTGATGAAGGGAACGGTGTTTCCTTCATCCAGCAGTTCCACCGCCGCTTGGATTTGAACAAGAGGGATTTCCAGACCGCGCCCAACTTGCCGAAGGTCAATAGTTACCGTACTTTCCATAAACGACCCATCTTACTGCTTAGCAGGGGAATAACGAGTAGTTTTTCTCGATGCAAAAAACGCCGCGTTTCAAGCCGTGAACAATTTATCGTGAGAAACGATATTTTCCTCGAAAAAGTTCAAACCCGCAAGACACTTCCAGCCGATACATTGTGTGACAAAACGACAGGGCGGGCATATCAGGGAAGGAACCCCCCATGAACGCGAGCCATCTGCGTGTGTATTACGGACCTCAGGAAGAATCTGCGAACGTCAGCGTTGTTGAATCCAACAAGCGAGAAACGGTTACGGTTCCGCTGATGGAAGTCATGCCGCTCTTGGCCGACGCAGTACAATCGCAGCGAACATGGCTGCGCGACTTTGCCGACGACGAAGTAACAATATCCATGGACCTGTACGAGGTCATCCTAGCTTACCAACATTACCGCCGTCCGACGGCTTGACCAAAGTACCCGATTCTTGACCAAAGTCTCGGTGGCGGTAATTACCGGCCAGCAAAAGTCCAGCCCGGCCCCGATGCCTGGGCTGGTGGCGTTTCTTGGAATAGTTTTTCTTGTAAAGGGGCGTTATGGTGCGCACGGTCTGAGCTGACACGTTTTTCTATCTCGAAAAAAACGTATCATTTGTGCCCATGTAAGGTATAAGAACACCTAATCCTGAACATTTGCTTACGACGAAATCTCTTCTCCGAGTGTCGGGAGGATAAAAATTTTCCCGTCGCCTATGCGGCCGGTTCGGGCCACTTCGACGACGGATCGGACGACTTCCTCCACGCGCGGGTCTTCGACCCACAACATAATTTCAACCTTGGGCAAATAAGCCATCGAGTATTCGCTGCCGCGATATTCATCGAGATAGCTTTTTT
>CAZWNM010000440.1:0-3172 GCA_964635765.1 uncultured Planctomycetaceae bacterium
TCGCCTCGTCGATGTTTTCCATCGTGTGGTTTTCAAGGCCGATGATCGTCGAGCCGAGAACGCGAATGCCGTTTGATTGCAACTCGCGGACCAGCGAGAAGGTATCGACGCCGTCGAGTTTCGTGTATTGGCTGTTTTTGCCCTCGACGCCCATCCACACCCAGGAAACGCCGAGGCGGACCAATTGGTCGATCGTGTAGGAACGGATGACGTTGGCCGAACTGAACACGTAGAGCGACCAGGCCTTGTCGTTCTCTTCGATGAGTTCCAACAGCCGCAGCGCCCGTTTGCGATGGAAGAGGAAGTTTTCGTCCATCATGAAGAAGGACGAGACTTTCTGCTCCTCCTCGATTTGGCACATGACGTGGAACAGTTCGTCGCCGGTGTTGTAGAAATTGACCGAATGTCCCTTGCCGCCGAACATGGCCGAGGTGGAGCAGAAATTGCAGCCCAGCGGACAGCCGACGGATGGGATCACGGTGGCGGCGACGTTGCCGGGCCGTTCGCTCGGATTCACGCCGAGGTTGCGGGTGCCGAAGCCGGAGGTAATCATCGGATGACGCAACGGACGCTCGGTGTCTTCGCCCAAGAATCCGCGGAACCAGCGGACGCCCTCGCCGCGAATGACGTGGTCGGCGTCGATTTTCTCGGCCAGGTCGGGCACGTTGGCGATGTGGCCGCCGATGACGATCGTCGCATTCGGCTGATATTGCCGAATCAACTCGCACATCTTCTTCACTTTGTGGATGTTCGGAATGATCGACGTGATGCCGATGATGTCGTACTCGTGCGCGCGAAGCTCTTCGATGAAGCGGTCGAGCACGGGAAAATCCAACGCGACGCAGGGCGCGGAAATGTTGGCTTGAATCAGCATGATACCCCAACTGCGATGAAACATCCGAAGCGAAAACGCGCCTTGCGTGCGCGTCACCTGGTTGTGATACAGCTCCATCGGATTCATCGCCCGGCTGCCGTATTGGTCGTCTTGGCCGTAAGGGCCGAAAATGCTCGTCAGCAAAACGCGGGCTTTCGTGCCGGCCGGATAAACCGGCTGCACGGCGTCGCTGAACGACTGAATGGGAAGTTGATTGCTATTCATGGGCGATTGTCTCCGAAACTAATTCTGGGATGATTCTTCTTATTTCCTGCTCCGTTGTCATTATACGTTTAGTCGCCCAAGTTCGAATGCAGGCTGTGTATTCATTATGTAATAGCTGCGTAATTGTTTGGCGACTAATGAAAACAGCGTGGAAATGGCCAACTTTGCGACTCGGAGTTCCCCCACAACGGCGTGAGGATATCGGCCTGATGGAAGCGGAAAGCGGCGAGAGGGGATGCCGTTTGGCTGGCGAGCACGAAGAGAAAAACGTTGACATTTCCGCGATTGTCGTTCTGAGCGTAGCGAAGAATCTTTCCCGCTGTTACGAAGATTCTTCGCTATGCTCAGAATTACCACGTCCGAATTCAACCGAGGTCGGAGCGGCGTCTTGATTTTCGGCGACCGACCGTGCGGCTTCCGATTCGCTTTCCTTCGGCGCCGCGGCGGCCTGTTTCCGGCGGGAAGACACGTTCCAATCGATATTGATTTCGCCCGACTTGTTGATGATCAAGCGGCCGTTCAAGATTGCGTATTGAACGCCCCAATAGACTGCCACAAAAAACGCGAGCATGGCCGAATAGAACGTTATTTCCTTCACGTCGAGTTGCAGCCACATCCAAACCAAGATCACGCCGGTCGCCAGCGCCACGGCGGCAACAACCAACTTCGAGTACATATTGTTGACCAGCATTCGCCGCGCGTAACGGCTGATGGCATTGTGGGCCGATTGATTCGCCAGCTCGCGGAGCCCCACCCAATCGATTTCTTTTTCCGGCGCCGAAGTGCGCGGCAAAACGTCACTCAATTCGAGCTGCGCGCGCGCCGGGCTCGATTCCTTCGCCTCCGAAACGGCCGTTTGCGAAACCGGTTCCGCCGGCGTTTCCAGCGCTACGCGCGCCGGCTCGGCGCGACGAGACGCAGGCGTCGGCGCGCCGACAGTCGGGCGCATCCGCTGCATCAGCTTGCCCATGTATTCGTCGATCGATTCTTCGTCGCCGTGCGCCGCTGCTGCGGCCCGCTGCGTCGGCGCCGCAATCGTGGTTTCATGGAAAGGCATCCGTTGGGCAGGCGGTTCCGCGTCGTCTTTTTCCCCGGCCAAATCGACCGTCGCGCCGATGCGGCGAAAAACATCGGCCAGATCGATCGGCGATCCTTCGCGCGGCTTTTCAAATTGCGGCTCCTGCAGCAAGATCGATTCCGCTTCGATGCCGGACTCTGCTTCGGCCGTGGAACATGCCGCCCGTTCGACCTCCCATTGACGTCGTTGTTCAGCCAAAGCGTTTTTTTCTTCGAGCAGCGCGTTTTGCTGGAACCCCAGGGCGTTTTGTGATTCGAGCAACGCGTTTTGCTCCGACTCCAGGGCGTTTTTCTCCTCACTCAACGCGTTTTGTAAAATCTCGACGGAGCGTTTCTCGTCGGCCAATATATTCCGCTGAGTTTCCAAAGCGTTTTTCTCTTCAATCAAAACATTCCGCTGCGACTCCAAGACTGCTTTCTCGTCATTCAAAGCATTCCGTTCCGACTCCAAGGCGTTTTTCTTGCCGGCCAAGACATTCCGTTGCGGCTCCAAAGCGTCTTTCTCAGCGGCTAATGCCTTCTGCTGCAACTCCAAGGCTTTTTTCTCTTCGGCCAAGGCGTTTTGTTTATCCTCCAAATCTTCCTGCCATGTGGCCAAGGCGTTTCGCTGGCTTTCCAACTCGTTAAGTTCAGCGGTCAGGGCGTTTTGCTTGGTTTTGAGTTCCGCCCATTGCGATTCAAGCCGGCCGCGTTGCTCGTCGCTACCCCGTTGAGCGTTTTCACGTTCGGCCAGCCACGTGCGGCGTTCTTCAGCCAAGGCATTTCGCTGATTGGCCAAATGTTCTTGTTCGCCGTCAAGAGTATTTCGTTGACTGGCCAGATTTTCTTTTTCGCCCTCAAGAATGTTTCGCTGGCTGGCTACCTGCTCTTGTTCGTTCTTGAAAGCGATTTGCCGATTCGCCAAAATGTCCTGCTCGCTCTTCAACGCGATTTGCCGGTTGGCCAGGTCTTCTTGGTCGCTCTTCAAGGCGTTCTGCTGCGAATGGAGTTCCGACC
>CAZWNM010000441.1:0-3158 GCA_964635765.1 uncultured Planctomycetaceae bacterium
GTGCTGTTCGAGCCGGCGCCGGCCATCACCTTGATTCGGCCCGCCACCGCCTCGACCACAGCCGAAATCACCCGCTCGTGCTCGGCGTGCGAAATTGTCGGGCATTCGCCCGTCGTGCCGACCGGACAGACGCACGTCGTGCCGGCGGCGACCTGAAACTCCACTTGCCGCTGCAAGGTTTCCACGTCCACTTGTCCGTCGCGGAACGGTGTGACAATCGCTACGGTAAGGCCGGCAAAATCTTCGCTGCGGGTGGACATGGGAGGAACTAGTGGTTAGTGGCTAGTGGTTAGTGGCTAGAAACTAGTGATCAGTGGCTAGTGGTTAGAAAGGCCGCCTGCGGCTTTGCACTAGCCACCAGCCACTAATTCTTTCATTTCTCGCACGGCGTCTTCCAAACCGATCATGAGCGCGCGAGCGATGATGCTGTGGCCGATGTTCAACTCGTGCATCCCTTCGATCAGGGCCACCGGAACGACGTTGCGATAGGTCAAACCGTGCCCGGCGTGCAGGGCCATGCCGGCCTGGCAAACCATCGCGCCGACCTGGCGGAGGTTTTCAAGCTCCCGCCGTTGGGTCTCGCCCGAGGCCAAGGCGTATTGGCCGGTGTGCAATTCGACGGCGGCGACGGCCAGCCGGGCGGCCTCTTCGATCTGCCGTGCGTCGGGATCGAGAAACAGGCTGACTGAAATGCCGGCCTCGCGAAGCCGCTCAACGGTTTTTTTCACTCGATCGCGATTGCGGCAGAGGTCCAGCCCGCCCTCGGTGGTGATTTCCTCGCGTTTTTCGGGCACCAGCGTAACTTGGTCGGGCTTCAGCTCGCAGGCGATTTCGAGAATCTCCGGCTCGCAAGCCATTTCCATATTCAGCTTCACCGTGACGGTTTGGCGAAGGATTCGCACGTCGCGGTCGTTGATGTGCCGACGATCCTCGCGCAGGTGGACGGTGATGCCGTCGGCCCCGCCGAGTTCGGCCAGAGCGGCCGCCCAAACGGGGTCGGGTTCGTAGGTCCGCCGCGCCTGCCGCACGGTGGCGATATGATCGATATTGACGCCAAGTTGAGACATAGGTTCCCATTATAGCGATCCGGCGACGGGCGGCAATAAGGGGGCGGGAGGCGGGTTTTGCGGGGGAAACGCCGCGAACGATTGCATTGCCGAGGGTCGCAAAACATTCGAACCCCCAATTCCCGATCCTACAGTCTCCCACTCCCAACGGAACAGGGTGCTTACGCACCCCGCTCGCCCTTCGCCTCACGCCGTGATGCCCTTCGTGAGCGCCATGAACGCGGTTTCGAGGTTCAACTCGTCTTCCTTGAAAAGTTTTATTTTATGGCCGGCGTCGATCAGAACCGTCGGCAAGTCGCTGTAATCGGTCACGTTTTCGGCCAACGTCACCAGGATGCGGCCGTCTTGCAACTCGACTTTCTCGACGATCGAACTCTGCTCCAACAGCCGCGCGGCAGGCTCGGGATCGCCGACTACCACGACGTTCAGCAGCGTGCGCTGGCGAACCATTTTCATCACGTCGGAAACCGAGCCGCACACCTGCATCACGCCGCGTTCGATCATGCCGACCTTGTTGCAAATGTCGGCCAGTTCCGGCAGGATGTGGCTGGAAACCATAATCGTCTTGCCCATCTTGCCGAGTTCCTTGAGTAGGCCGCGAATCTCGATGCGAGCGCGAGGGTCGAGGCCGCTGGCCGGCTCGTCCAATAGCAAAACTTTCGGATCATGCAACAACACCCGAGCCAACCCGAGCCGCTGGGTCATGCCGCGCGAAAGGCTCGTGACGAAGGCGTCGCGTTTGTAGCCCAGATCGACCAGTTCCAACACTTCGTTGCAAATCTTCCGGCGTGCCGGCCCTTTGATGCGATATGCGGCGGCGAAAAACTCCAGATATTCGATCACCTTCATGTCGTCGTACACGCCGAAGAAGTCGGGCATGTAGCCGATCAGGCGGCGAATCTCTTTCGGATGCGTGTAGATCGAGTGTCCGCAAATACTGGCCTCGCCCCAGGTGGGCTGCAACAGCGTGGCGAGAATGCGCATGGTCGTGGTCTTGCCCGACCCGTTCGGGCCGATGAACCCGAACAGATCGCCCTCGTCCAATTCGAGCGTGAGATTTTCGACGGCGTGCAGTTCGCCGTAGACTTTCGTCAGGTCTTGGGTTTTTATCATAGCTAGGGGCTAGGGACTAGGGGCTAGAGGCTAGGGATTGGAATACCGCTTGCGGCTTCGCACTATCCACTATCCACTGACCGCGGGCCACTATTTTCCTTTCTTCACTGGAAAAATAAATCGATACATCGTGCCGTGCTGGTCGCGTCGGATGTCGAGCGGACGGCCGTCGCGGAGCAACTCGGCGGCGTGCCGGCCGTCGCCGGAATCGACCGGTTCTTGGGCCACCAGGATGGCGCGGTCGGCCTTCAATAAATCGCTCAAATCGACGAAGCTTTGATAATCGTTCCAAAGCTGCGAGTAACGCCGACCGCCGGCCGCTTCGTAAAAAAACATGGCTCGCAAAATATAGGCGGGATCGACACTCGATTGGTCGAACGGCGTCGTCGTTTGATTGACCTTGTCGCCCTCGGCGAAAACCGCCTTCTGGCCGGTCAACAACGTCTTCAGTTCGCTTCGCTTCGACATGGTTCCAAGCGGAACCGTGGCGCCGGGCTCGATCGTGCCAAGCTCGTACGCCGACCGGCCGTAGGCCAAAATGCAATTGCCCAACGGGAAGGAAAACGTGTTGGTGATCGAACCCGAAAGCAATCGGTCGTCCTCGGTCAAATCGGCCTTGGGGCAGGCCGGCGCCGGCGATTCCCAGCGGGCTGTAAGGCTCTTCGTCGACCACACCTGGATCGGCACGCCGTGCATTCCGTTGAGATCGGCGGCATATTGAAATGTGCTGCCGCCGAGCAAGTCGCCGCCGCCGTGCGCGTTCATGCCGCCAAGCGAAGTGCCTTGCAGCCCGAACCAAGCCAGCCACGCGCGGGCGTCGGGCGCCGGTCGGCCGTCGGGCAAAACCGGCTCGATCGAAAGATCGAACGATTCCATTCGCGGGCTGAATACGTTCATCCATGCCGCGCCGCGCATTCGGCCCGACGCCGCGTCCACATCGACCAGGTCGATCTGATGCACGCGAATCTGATCGCCCTT
>CAZWNM010000442.1:0-3153 GCA_964635765.1 uncultured Planctomycetaceae bacterium
CGCTGGAAAACGTCGTTACGCCGAAGTTGCTGGACGAGGTTTTTGCCAAAACCGCCAAACGTCAGCATCCCGGCGAGCTTTTGTTCTCTTCGGTCGTGAACTTGCTGGCGTTGGTGGCCACTGGCAGCCGCAAGTCCGTCAACGACGCCTACAAGGCGAAAAAAAACGAGTTCAGCGTCTCCGTCACGTCGGTGTACAACAAGCTCAACGGCGTGGAAACGGAGGTGTCTCGACAGATGATCCGTCAGACGGCGATGCGTCTGACCGAGAAGTTGTCCGACGACTGCGCATCGAGATCGCCCGGCAACAGTTTGGGGCGGTCACACAAGACCTGTTGGATCGAACGCGATTCACCACGGTTCAAGCATTGAAGGCGGCAGGCTTGGTTTGGAAAGACCTGGACCGAGTGCTGCTGGTCGGCGGCTCGACGCGCATGCCGATGGTTCACGCCATGCTCGAAAAGCTATCCGGCCGCGTGCCCGACGATTCCGTGGCTGCCGACGAGGCCGTCGCCCACGGCGCCGTGCTGCACGCCTCGCTGATTCTCGCCAAGCTGGCGGGCAAGCCGGCGATGTTCACGATCAAAAAAA
The DNA here is from genome assembly GCA_964635765.1 of uncultured Planctomycetaceae bacterium. Lineage (GTDB taxonomy): Bacteria > Planctomycetota > Planctomycetia > Pirellulales > Thermoguttaceae. The sequence continues at coordinate 591 of CAZWNM010000442.1, forward strand.
GTCAACTTGCACAGCCTCGGCGTCGTCGGCATCGACACGGAAACGCAACGCCGCCGCAACGGCATCCTCATTCCCCGCAACACACAATTGCCCGTCAACAGCAAGCGACTCTTTCTCACGGGCAAGGTCGGCCAGCGGTCGATCGGTGTGGAAATCGTCGAAGGCGAGAGTCCTTCGGCCGACGACTGCACGCGGATCGGCCGATGTTCCGTCAATCACTTGCCGGCCAATCTGCCCGCCCGGCATCCCATCGAGGTACTTTCCCATTATCAATCGAATGGGCGATTAAAAGTGCGCGTGGCCGTGCCCAATACCGACTGCAACGCCTCGACGGAGATCGTCCGCGAAAACGGACTGAGCAAAGAGCATTTAGACGCATGGCGCAAGCGGATCTGCGGCCTGCCGCCGACGGAATACCGGTGATCTAGTGCGTCATCACCAACTGGATCAACTCGGCCAGCGATTCGGCGCCCATTTTCTTCATCATCTTCGCGCGACGATCTTCGATGGTGCGCGTGCTTAAATGGAGCTCGGCGGCAATTTCCTTGTTCATCCGGCCTTCGAGGATCAGATTCAGCACTTCGCGTTCGCCGGGGGTAAGCCGTACAAGCCTCTCCTCGGCGCGCTGCCGACGCGCCATCCGGCGGCGATTTTGCGCATCCAGCTCCAACGCCTTGCGGATGCTGTCCCAAAGCTGCTGCTCTTGGACGGGCTTTTCCAGAAAGTTGACCGCTCCCAACTGAATCACCTCAACCGCCATCGGCACGTTGCCGTGCGCGGTAACGAAAACGACCGGAAGCACGATCTTATCGCGAATGAGTTTTCGTTGAAGTTCCAGGCCGCTCATGCCCGGCATCGCCACATCGAGCACCAAACAACCGGGCCGATGGCTGTTGTAAGTCGCCAGAAAATCGGCTGCCGACGCAAACGCCTCGATGTGGGGGAATACAATCCTGATGGTTGCCGACATCGTCCGCAGTGCCGTCGGATCGTCATCAATCAAGAAGACCGTGGATTCTTCGTTCAAGAGGGCACCGCTTATTTAGGAGGCACCGCAATCCATAAAAAGCATCGCTCCCCGCGCATTTTCGGTTTACCACACTACCAGTCTACGATGCAACGGCTATTACCCCTGCCATGTCGTGGAAAACCACAACTTGAGTGGAAATTATCTGCTGTTTTTCTCGTCCCATTATACGCATGCTGCCCATTAGACCGTCCAAACTGTCCGCAAGACGCTAAAATAGTGGAGTTTGACGCATTTTTCGTGTCGGCAGAACTTTGACAGCCCAACGTCCATGACCTAGATTTACATTAGCGTGCCGGTGCCCTCTTTTGCGGGGTGGGTGCGTGGGAGACGGTGCGACTTTTCTTCACTTTTCACCTAGCCGCTTTCTTTTCTTGGCCGACACCCCGAACTGCGGAGGCGATTTTTGCTCATGAAACTGCCCATGCCCCAGCTTGACTTTTTCCATAACGACGAAGTGGGCTGTGAAGCGGACGACGAAATATGCACCCAAGTATGGGGGTTGCTTACAACGCTATATCCGCGAAACGACCTCGTGGAACGGCGGCGCGAGAATCGCTACCCATTCCCCTATCTGGCACATATGACGCCCGTCGGCCCGGACGGCTTTACGCCGGAAGGTGAAACAGTCGTCGTCGTTGGCAAACATCTTTCGGAACGTGGGTTTGGTTTCTACCACCACGCGTCCTTGCCCTATCGAAGGATGATCGTTTCGTTGGAGACAAGGAAGGGCCGCTGGGTCGGCTTCCTCATCGACTTGACGTGGTGCCGGTTCACTCAGGGCGGTTGGTACGAAAGCGGCGGCCGATTTCTGCAAACGGTTCTCTCGCCGATGGAAAAGTAGCTATCACGTCGGCTCGGAATCCTCGCCGCGAGGCAAATCGTCGAGCGATTCCAAATTGAATAATCGCAAAAAACGACCGGTGGTGTAATAGTGCGGCGTGCGGCGCTTGACGTCCGGCCGTTCGATCCGCAAGAGACCGCGGCGCACCAGATGCGCCAATAGATGACTGCTCGGTTTGCCTCGCAATCGGCTGATTTTCTCGTTCGTGATCGGCTGCTGATAGGCCGCCAATGCCAGCACGTCGATCGCTGCCTGAGACAGCCGGGCTTCACGAATGCGGCCGTAGAACCGGTTCCGCAACACACGGAACTCGCCGCGGAGCGTCAGGCGGTAGCCGTCGCCTTCGCCGACGATGCAATACGGCGAGCCTTCGGCGGCGTAACGGTGGTTCATTTCCTTAACCAAGGCTGGCAGTTCAGCGGCCTCGACGTCGCGCATCAATTCCGCCGCCCGAGCCGGCGAAAGCGGCCGGTTGTCGGGCGCGCCGACGAAAAGCATCGCCTCAAGAATCGTTCGCGGACTGATCGGGCACGCGTCTTCCAGCATCGCCGGCTTCGCCACGGCGACCGCCGCCGGTTCCGTCGTCGCCGGTTCGCCGTGTTCCAAAGGATCGGCGGCCGGCAGCGCCGCAGGCTCGACGGCTCGTTTCGGCTCGACGCCCATCACTTGGGCGAACGCTTGGGCCAACTCGT
>CAZWNM010000443.1:0-3120 GCA_964635765.1 uncultured Planctomycetaceae bacterium
TCGACGTCATTTCCGTCGCCGAATTGGCCGACATTTACGGCGAAGACGGCACGACTACCCAATGGTCGCAACTTGGCGTGCCGGACGCCCAAGAAACCCTCGGCACGGATAAAATCACGCGCATCAACCGGCAGAGCGGCTCCGGCACGTATTCCTATTTCCGCGAGCATGTTTTAGGTCCGAAAAAAGACTTGAAACTCGCGTCGGTCGACGCCAACGGGTCGAAAGACGCCGTGACGCTGATTTCTCGCACGCCTTCGGCCATCGGCTACAGCGGCATGGGCTACGCGACCGACGACGTGAAAGTGTTGCGCGTTTCGAAACGCCGTGGCGAGAAGGCCGTGGCGCCGACGGTCGAAAACGCCCAAAATTATTCCTATCCGATCACGCGCCCGCTGCAAATCTACGTCATCGGCGAGCCGACCGGCGAGGTCAAAGAGTATCTCGATTGGATCCTATCGCCGGCGGGGCAAAAAGTCGTGCTCGATCTCGGATACGTGCCGATCCATCCACAATCACCAACCAGCGAGAAGCCATGAAAACCCATTCCACAACGATTTTGACGGTGCGGCATCGCGGCGTGGTCGCCATCGGCGGCGACGGCCAGGTCACTGTCGGCGACACGATCATGAAGGCCGACGTCAATAAACTTCGCCGGCTCCAAGACGGAAAAATCATGACCGGATTCGCCGGCTCGACGGCCGACGCTTTCGCCCTGCTCGAACGTTTTGAGACCAAGCTGAAGGACTATCCGGCCAACGTGCCGCGCGCCGCCACCGAGTTAGCCAAAGACTGGCGAACCGATCGCATGTTGCGGCGGCTCGAAGCGTTGCTCTTGGTCGTCGATGCCAAGCACACGCTGCTGATTACCGGCAACGGCGACGTAATTCAGCCGAGCGACGGCATCATGGGCATTGGTTCCGGCGGCAATTTCGCCGTGGCCGCCGCCCGGGCGCTCGTGGTCCACGCCCCCGCTCTTTCGGCCGCCGAAATTGTTCGCACCTCCATGAAAATCGCCGCCGAAATCGACATCTATACCAACGAGAACATCGTGGTCGAGGAGATGGAGGCAGGGTAGAAGGGGAGGCTGGGGATTGGGGAAGAAGTGTGAAACGTGGAAAGGGTATGAAAGCCGCTTGCGGCTTCACAAAGAACCACTGCGGAGCGTGAAGCGGCGGCGTCTCTGTTCCACCGATCAGTGAACCTCGGCGTATACCTTAACTTCTCGTTCAAGGCGTTTTCCCAACGTGTCTTCCTCGCAGTCGAGATCATACTGAGATTGCAGTCCAAGCCAGAATTCGGGCGACATCTTGAAATAGCGGGCCAGTCGCAGCGCGGTGTTGGCCGTGACGGTTCGTTTGCACGAGACGATCTCGTTGATGCGGCGAGGATCGACGCCGAGGTCTAGCGCCAGCCGATGCTGGCTTAACCCAAGCGGCGTCAAAAACTCTTCCTGCAATACTTCCCCGGGGTGAACCGGCGGCATTTTTTGTTCGTGCATAAAGGAACTCCTAATGATAATCTGTGATTTCCACCTCGAAGGCGTCGCTATCTCGCCAAACAAAGCATATTCGCCATTGAATGTTAATGCGGATTGAATGTTGTCCCGCGCGATCGCCGCTAAGTTTTTCCAGCCGATTGCCGGGCGGTACGCGAAGGTCTTGCAGCGACCTTGCATGGTTGAGCATACGCAGCTTCCGAAGGGCTATTTGCTGAATTTCACGTGGCAACGTCTTCGAGTAAAGACGTTCATAGACCTTTCGAGTTTCTTGATCATGAAAAGACTGGATCACGACGTTAGTATATGGCGCGACACGCCGGGCGTCAAGCACCCAATCATTTTTTCCCGGCCTTCAAATCAACAGTCCCCAGTCCCCAATCTCCCGTTCCGTCCACCACCGTGCCTGCGATATCTTCTCATGGAATAGCCATAACCACTTGCATTGCAACCACTTACGAATGTTCGCCAAAGAAGCGCAGACGCAAACGCCCCGCTCTGCTAAAATTATAGAGTTAGAGGTTCCAGCGGGGAAAGCATGTTGAGTTCGCAGCTACTTGCCGATTTACACGCCGACGCGCCGCTCGTCGCGCCGTCGCTGTTGGCGTGCGACTTCGCCGAACTGCGCGAGGAAATCCGCAGGGTCGAACGCGGCGGCGCCAAGCTGCTGCACCTCGACATCATGGACGGCCACTTCGTGCCGAACCTGAGTTTCGGCATTCCCGTGGTCGAAGCCGTTCGACGCTCGACCGATCTGCCGCTCGACGTCCATTTGATGATCTCCGAGCCTGCCCGATACGTGAAAGCGTTTCGCAAGGCGGGCGCCGATCTGCTCACCGTTCATATCGAAACGCTGGCCGATCCGCGGCCGTTCCTCGAGGAGATTCGATCGTTGGGCGCCGGCGTTGGCATATCGCTCAATCCGCCGACCCCGGTCGAATCGCTCGACGGCTGCCTCGATCTCTGCGATCTCGTGTTGGCGATGAGCGTGATGCCTGGTTTCGGCGGCCAGGCGTTTCAATCGGTGGCGTTGGAAAAACTCCGCTATCTTCGCCGGCGGGCGGGCGACCGCCTGCTGTTGTCGATCGACGGCGGCGTCAACGCCGAAAACGTGGAGGCATGCGCCGCGGCCGGGGCCGACTTGTTTGTCACCGGCTCGGCCTTGTTCTCCCAAGACGATTACGGCCGGTTTATCGCTCGAATGGGCGAATTGGCCAAATCGGCGAAAAAAATTGTGGTCCAAGAGGTTTTAATCAAGGGCGGCTAGTCCCAGCCGGCGTGAGAAAATTGTGGTCCCAAAGGTTCAATAGTATATGGTCCAGATTGTGTTAGTTCGTCCAGGCTCCACCGACTATGACGTGCAAGAGCGAATTTTAGGGAGTTTGGACATCCCGTTGAACGAGCAGGGTATGGCCGAAGCGGCCGCCGCTGCCGAACAACTACGCGACAAAGGCATGGACGCGATTTATTCGCCCATTTCGCAGCCCTCGTTGCAGACGGCTGAAATTATCGCCAAGACGCTGGAAATCAGGCTTAAAAAGCTCGACCGGCTCAAAAATCTCCACGCGGGATTATGGGAGGGAATGCTCGTCGAGGAGGTGCGGCATAAACAGCCGAAGGTG
>CAZWNM010000444.1:0-3119 GCA_964635765.1 uncultured Planctomycetaceae bacterium
AGATTACCCGTGTGCGGCTGAGAGGCGCAGTTGAGGGATATTCGTTCCTCAAACCAAAGGGAGGCGAGACGCATGTTGAAGGGCTTGGCGGCGGATTCCGCTATTGTCGGCTGGGCGATCCCGTCTTTGACGAAACGGGAAGCATACGCGAGGGCGTGACGTTCGGCGAACTCGCGGCCCACGTCTATTTTGCCGAAACCGGCGAACCACTCCCCAAACGAACGGGCGGAAAAACGCCCTTGCTCGGCGTCCACAACGGCAAGGCAATCTACTTGCTATTCAACGGCATACTTGGCGACCGCAGTTTTGCCGGTGGTAATGTGTTGACCAATCCGCTGTTGAAATTTTTGCCGCCCCACGACGGCCCCCGGACTATCTTCGGCGAAGGTTGTCGGCTTGGCGCGGCCCGATTGAAACGCGAAGGAATCGTTTTCAAGCAGATACCCTACGGAATCAAGGTGTCTTGACCATGTTGGAGTTGCGGACCTATCAAAAGTTGAGCCTTGACGCCTTGGAAAGCTACCTTCGGCTGGCCGAGGAGCACGGCGCGAAAATGGCTTTCCTCCATCAGACGCAGCGACCCTATCGGGCAGTTCCTCAACTTCCCGGTCTTCCCTACGTTTGTCTTCGGATACCGACCGGCGGAGGCAAGACCCTCATGGCGTGTCATGCGTTGGGAATTGCCGCCAAAGAATTCTTGCAGGCTGAACAGTCGGTCTGTCTTTGGTTGGTTCCCTCAAACGCCATACGTGAACAAACGCTCGCCGCACTTCGGGATCGACGGCACCCATACCGGCAAGCAGTCGAGGAAAAATGTGACGGGCCGGTCACGGTCATGGACCTTTCCGAAGCCTTGTATGTCACACGCGGCACGCTGACTGGCGAAACGTGCATCATCGTCGCCACGTTGGCGGCGATTCGGGTCGATGACACCGAAGGCCGGAAAGTGTACGAATCAGCCGGCGCTTTGATGGATCATTTCAGCGGCCTTTCGGCGGCATTGGAGACGCAGCTTGAGCGAAACGGGGACGGCGTGATTCCCAAGTCGCTCTGCAATGTGTTGCGGCTGCATCGGCCAATCGTGATTATGGACGAAGCCCATAATGCACGAACCCAACTTAGCTTCGACACGCTCGCACGATTCAACCCGTCGTGCATCATTGAATTTACGGCCACGCCAGAAACGACGTATAAGCCCGAACAAGGAAAGTTTGCCAGCAACATCCTGCACCACGTATCGGCGGCTCAACTCAAGGCCGAGGATATGGTCAAGCTGCCGATCAAGCTAGAAACCCGATCGGAGTGGAAAGAGGTTTTGGGCGAAGCTGTCAAAACCCAGCGGATTCTTGAGGCTGTGGCCGTTGAGGAAGAAAAGCAGACGGGCGAGTATATCCGTCCAATCGTGCTGCTACAAGCACAGCCGAAAAATCAAACGAAAGATACGTTGACTGTCGAAGTAGTTCGTCAATCGCTTTTCGACGATTTCAAGATTCCCGAAGACCAGATTGCCGTGGCCACGGGCCAGATACGCGAAATTGACGGTGTAGACCTGTTCGCACGGGACTGTCCCATTCGATTTATTATTACCGTGGCCGCAATCAAGGAAGGGTGGGATTGTTCATTTGCCTATGTGCTGTGTTCTGTCGCTGAAATCGGGTCGGCCCGCGCCGTGGAGCAAATCCTCGGGCGAGTATTGCGATTGCCACATGCCAAACGAAAGCAGCACGCCGAATTGAACTGCGCCTATGCACTGGCGGCTTCGCCGAGATTTATTGCAGTGGCTCAATCCCTCAAAGATGCACTGGTTGAAAACGGTTTTGAGCGCATGGAAGCCGACGCATTTGTTTCGGGCGACGAAGCTCAATCCACCTTCTTTGAGGCCGGTACGCTATTCTTTGAGGCCGACCAGATAGTACCCGAAAAGCCCGACCTCACCCACTTGCCAACGGAATTACGAGATCGAGTAACCTTCGACCCGAAGACAAGCACGCTATCTATCACCAAGGCACTGACCGAACAGGACAAAGCAGCCTTGGAGCAATGCTTTACCACGCCCGAAGCCAAAGAGGTGGTCAATACGCTCTATCGAGCTTCGCACGGTCAGCCGGTTAAGACCGAAGCCAAGCTCGATGAACGCGGCCCGTTTCGCGTGCCCATGCTGGCCATCCGGGTTGACGGTCAACTTGAGCTATTCGACGAAAGTTACTTCCTCGACACCGCGTGGCGGCTTTCGGAATGTGAAGCTGGTTTGACCGAAAGCGAATTTTCATCGGACTACATCAGCAGTTCCACAGGCGAAATCGACGTAACCGACCAAGGAAAAGTGGAGGTTCACTTTGTTGACCAAATTCATCGGCAATTGCGATTGCTGGGCATAGAACCCGGTTGGGACGTGGCCGGCTTGACCAACTGGCTGGACCGGCAGATTCCCCACACGGACGTTGTACGTACAGAATCGACGTTGTTCATTCACCGCATATTAACCGGACTGCTTGAATCACGCAGCTTGACGATTGACCAAGTTGCCGGTCAGAAGTTCCGCTTGCGCACGGCGATTGCCTCCAAGATCGACCACCACCGACGTGTGGCAGCCGTGCAAGCCTATCAACGGGCATTATTTTCCGCCGATGCCGAAGAGATTGAAGTCAGCCCCGAAGTCTGTTTCGACTACTCAGAAGATCGGTACTCGCCCAACTGGTATTATGACGGTGCGTACAAGTTTCGCAAACATTTTTTCCCGCTAGTCGGCGAACTCAAGGGCGATGGCGAAGAATACGAATGTGCGGTCTTCCTGGACCAGCTTGACGCCGTGAAGTATTGGGTTCGCAACCTGGAACGCCGGGCCGATTCATCGTTCTGGCTGCAAACCTCCACCGACAAATTCTACCCCGATTTCGTTGCCCTGTTGAACGACGGGCGCATTTTGGTTGTGGAGTCAAAGGGCGAAGATCGGTGGAGCAACGACGATTCCAAGGAAAAGCGCGCCATCGGCGACCTCTGGGCCGATCGAAGCAAGGGGCAATGCCTATTCGTCATGCCCAAGGGGACCGATTGGGAGGCAATAACAACGGCGATAAGCCACGTGCCAAGGAGGCGTACATAGCCGCCTGATAGGCAAG
>CAZWNM010000445.1:0-3105 GCA_964635765.1 uncultured Planctomycetaceae bacterium
CCGCTGCCGCCCGACACGACCATCGCCGTCCGCCCGCTGCCTCGCGTCAATTAGCGAACCCGACAGCGAACCGCGCGGCGAACGTCACCACGGGGCGCTCAAGCCGAGGTTCGCGAGTTTTTCTTGAAACTCCTCGCGTTCTCGATGGCGCAGGAGCCCGTTCGGGCCGCATTCGAGCCAGCCGAATTGTGTGGCGAGTTGCACGGCTTGCTCCGGCCGGCCGGCGTGAATTTCGCGCAAGATGCTTGTTTCCAGCCGCGAAAGCGATTGACCGTCGAACTGGTAATCGCAAAAAGCCTCCCACGCGCTCGGACACCACCGGCCGACAATCTCCCGGCCGATGATGTCGGCGTAGGCGCGGATTTCAAACTGCGCGTGTTGCTCCATGCGAAGCGCGAGAAAATGCAGCAGATTGCGAAGGTTCGTTTTCCAATACGCTTCCGTGTAGGTCGAAAGCGGAATGTCCTTGCGGGCCTGCTCCCGCGCGACGCCGAGTTCGAGCCGCTTTTGGTAAATCCGGCGCGATTCCGCCTGCAACGCCTCTTCCTCTTGCGAAAGCGCCACGCCGACGACCGCATCGAGCCGCTCGCCGCTCCCCTGCTTGCACGCGGCCGACTGACGCCGCCACGCCTCGGGCTTGGTTTTCTGCATGACGTCGATCGCCTCGGAGTAGCGCGTGGAATACTCGTTGACGCTCGCCGTCCGATGGCGGATCCATTGCCGCCAGGCGTCCATCGGCACGCGGACGTGCAATTTGATTTCGCACATTTCGAACGGCGTCATGTGTTGATGCCGCATGAGATAGCGGATCAGGCCGCGGTCTTCCGAAACGCGCTTGGTGCCGCGCCCGTAAGAAACCCGCGCCGCTTGGACGATCGCCTCGTCGGAGCCCATGTAGTCGATCACGCGGACGAATCCTTCGTCGAGCACGCGGAACGGAACGCCCAGGAGCCGGTCGAGGGCTTCGACGTTCGTTCTTGAAAGCGGTTGATCGGTTTCGGTCATTGCTGAAATCCTGGTTGTCATCGTTAGCCGTAGCGGCCTCGAACGTACATTTCGGTGTCGGACTGTTTCGGGGTCAAAAACATGTCGAGGGTCGAGGCGTGTTCGACAATCCGGCCCATCAGCATGAAAATGCACTCGTGGCTCGCCCGGCGGGCTTGAGCCATGTTGTGCGTCACCATCACGATCGTGTAGGAGGTGCGCAATTCCTCGATCAAATCCTCGATCCGCTCGATGCCCTCGGCGTCCAACGCCGAACATGGCTCGTCCATCAAAATCACCCGCGGCTTGAGCGGCAGCAGCCGGGCGATGCACAATTTCTGTTGTTGTTCGAGCGTCAGAAGCGTTGCCCGGCGCCGCAGCCGGTCCTTCACTTCGTCCCAAAGCTGCACGGCCCGAAGCGACGCCTCGACCATCGCATCCAACTCACTTCGGTGGAATCGGCCGCGCGGCGTGTGCGCCCGGACGCCGAACAAGACGTTTTCATAAATCGAAATCGGCAGCGGATTCGGCCGCTGAAAAACCATGCCGACCGATTTGCGAAGCGTGCTGAGCGAAACGTCGGCGTCATAAATGTTCTTGCCGAGGATCGACACTTCGCCCGTGGTTCGGACGTTGCCGTAGCGTTCGTTGATGCGGTTGAAGCAGCGTAGGAGCGTGGTTTTGCCGCAGCCTGACGGGCCGATCAGGGCCGTAATGATGCCGGGCTTGATGGCGACCGAAATATCCTTGAGCGCTTGAAAATCGCCGTACCAGAGGTTCAATCCCTCGGCTTGGAGCGTGAAGATCGGCGCTGGGGCGGTGGTGTCGCTCATAGTTAGCCAAAATCTCCCGTCACGTAACGCTCGGTCAGCCGGTTCTTCGCATGGTCGAAAATCTGCTCGGTTTCGCCGGCTTCGATGAAATGCGATGCGCTGAAAAACGCCGTGTAGTCGGCCAATCGACGCGCTTGCTGCACGAGGTTTGTCACCAAAACGATTGTCATCTCGTCTTTTAGTTCCCGCAAGATGTCTTCAATGCGCATGGTCGTCACCGGGTCGATGGCGATGCTGAATTCGTCGAGGCAAAGGATTTCCGGCCGCAAGGAAAGCGCCCGGGCGAGCGTCAGCCGCTGCTGCTGCCCGCCGGAAAGTTTTGTGCCGAGTTGATTCAAGCGGTCTTTCACCTCGTCCCAAAGCATCGCCTGGCGAAGGCATTTTTCGACCAGCTCGTCGAGTTCGCCGCGATCGTGAACGCCGGCGCGCCGCGGGCCATAGGCCACGTTTTCGTAGACCGACAGCGGCAATCCGACCGGCAGCGGAAACACCATGCCGATCTTCCGCCGCAATTGATACACGTTGCGAACCTGAAAAACATCGTCGCCGTCGATCGTCACGCGACCCGCCACTTTCGCGCCGCCGACAAAATCAATGGTGCGGTTGATGCACTTTAAGAGCGTGGTTTTTCCGGAATTGGCCGGCCCGATGATGGCGAAGATTTTTCGTTCGGGAATTTTCAACGAAACGCCGTCGAGCGCGGTTTTCGGCCCGTAGGTTACGGTGACGTTCTCGAATTGAATGTGCGTGCTCATGGCGTCACCACCGCTTCCGCGACCGCAAATAAGTGCGCACGATGATCGAAAGGGCGTTGACGAAAAGCACAAGGCCGATCAGCACGACGGCGGTTCCGTATTGAATGTCGTCGGGCACGCCGCGCACTTGCGTGGCCAGCGTGAAGAGGTGCATGGAAAGCGCCATGCAGCGGTCGTGCAGGCCGTAGGGAAAAAACGAGGCGAGGCCGTGGTCGGCCACCGGCATGTAAAACACGGCGCCGGTGAAAAGGATCGGGGCGGTTTCGCCGGCGGCGCGCGACACTTGCAGAATCACGCCGGTCAGAATGCCGCTGATGGAATTCGGCAGCACGATGGTGCGGATGGTTTGCCAGCGCGTGGCGCCCATGTTCCAACAGGCTTCGCGGAACGACATCGGCACCGCAGACAGAGCTTCGCGCGTGCTCGTGATGATGACCGGCAGCGTCATGACGGCGAGCGTGCAAGAGGCGGCCAGCATCGACTTGCCCATGCCGAGGAAAAGCACGAACGCGCCGACGCCGAACAGGCCATGA
>CAZWNM010000446.1:0-3097 GCA_964635765.1 uncultured Planctomycetaceae bacterium
GGGCAACAACTCCTGAAAAATCCGAATGGCATCGCCGCTGACCATCATGGCGTTCGGCAAGCCGGCCATGGCGAGTTTCGCGGCGGCAAACTCGGCGTATTTTGGAGCGACCTCGATGCCGAGGAAATTGACATCCGGGCGAGCGGCGGCGGCGTTGCGCAAAAAAAGCCCCTTGCCCGAACCGACTTCCACTTCCAACGGCGCCGCGCGGCCGAAAAACGATTCAACGTTCCAAGGGTTCGGCAGTTGGTCGAAGGTTTTCAGGCGGCCGGTCAGGTCGATCGAGGGATCGATTTTTTTCAGAGCGCGTCGGGCCATAATGTCGCGGGAGCAGTGTATCCGTATCGTAAAACGCACACCCTATTGTGACAGCACTCGCCCGACATTCAATAGCCCGGCGGCAGAGAAATCGCAGTCATTCTGAACGCAGTCGCGGTCATTCTGAGCGCAGCGAAGAATCTCCATGTGATCGAACGAGATTCTTCGCTGCGTTCAGAATGACAAAAGTCGAGAAATCGCGGCCTATTGCGGCAGCGGATAGGTCGGCTGGCCGCCGATGCCGTCGGGTGCGGCCGTTGGCGCCGTCGGCGAATAGGGTGCGGCAGGCATAGCAGCCGGAACGGCCGAATTCGGTGCGCCGCCGGCTGCCGGTCGCCATACCGGCGCCGGTCCCGGTTGTCTCATGACAGGCTGTCCCGGCGCGAGTTGCGAGGTCTTACCCGTCGCCGAATGGATTCCCCGCCGAAGCTCCTCGGCGCGCGACAGAATTTGATCGGAGGAAACTACCAATTGCGGGGTAAGATTGAAGTCCAACGTTCGTTGGTCGCGGATTTGCCCTGGCACGCAATTTTCGGAAACGAAGTCCGCCACCGGATACTCATACCACGGCGCCGAAATCTCTCGCATCTCGGTGACTGTTTCGTAACCCTCTTTCACCAGCCGGAATTTTCGCGTTCCATAGTAGGTGAAATCGTGCGCACACGGCGTGACCCCGATCGGCTTCTCTTGATCGTCGACATAAACCAGCGCGCCCGGCGGATTGCTGCGCACCATCATTCGCCGCTGCACGCAGCCGCTTTGACAAGCGAAAAACGCCGCCGCCACCAGCGCGCAGCCGACGGAAGCCGAACGTTTCGCCATGTTTCGGTCGAAAAGCGTCATCATGTCACGGTACAACGAACTATCAAAAATAAGAAACCCCCAAAGGGCGGCGAAGTATAGCCAGCCGCCGAAAATCCGGCTAGAGCATCTTTCCGGCAAAGCAATACCAGCGAGGGGGGCTTGCTCGTGTTTTCGCCGGCGAATTTTTTCGCCAATCCCGGATTTTGCATTTCTCCCCCCAACAGGACTGGTTCCGCGTCGATCTGACAGCTATACTATACCTTGCACCGCTACCCCATTTATGGCCGCCACCCCATTCATGGATCGCCATCCCATGGAACAGTTCGCCGAACTTTGGAGCCAATGCTTGGAAGTCGCCGCCCTGACCGATGTCGGCCTGCGCCGGGCGAATAACCAAGACTCCTACAAGGTGGCCCTGGCGGGAAGTCAAGAGAATTTCGACCAGCGAGGGCATCTGTTCGTCGTGGCCGACGGCATGGGTGCCCACGCGGCCGGCGAATTGGCCAGCAAAATCGCCACTGACGTCATTTCGCTCGACTATAGCAAACTCAAAGATCAATCGCCGCCCGAGGCCATTGTTTCCGCCGTTTTGGACGCCAATCGACAGGTCCACGCCCGCGGCCAAGCAAGTTTCGATTTTCGCGGCATGGGCACGACCGCCACCATGTTGCTGCTGCTGCCCTCCGGCGCGCTAGCCGCCCAAGTCGGCGACAGCCGAACCTATCGTTTTCGCGGAAACTGCATCGAGCAACTCACGTTCGACCATAGTCTCGTTTGGGAATTGCGAGCGACGGGCCAAGTGCCCGAGGGCGATGATGCAAGTTACGTCCCAAAAAACATTATCACACGATCGATCGGGCCAAACTCGTCCGTTCAAGTCGATCTCGAAGGGCCGTTCCCCTTGGAGCCGGGCGACACCTTTCTGTTGTGCAGCGACGGACTCTCCGGTCCCGTAAAAGACGACGAATTGGGCACTGCTCTCGCCTGCCTGCCGCCTGCCGAAGCGGTCAGGGTGCTGGTCGATTTGGCCTGCGTGCGCGGCGGCCCCGATAACATCACCGTGATCGTCGCCCGCGTGCTGGGACCGCAGGTCGCCAATGCGACCGGCGCTGCCCATGCTTCGCAAACATCCAATTTCAGCATCAAGCCCGTTCATCCGTTGGTTTGGACGCTAATGGGAGCGGCGACGTTGGCCACGGCGGGGCTTTTCGCCATGGGGCAATTTGTGGCGGCAGGCGTTCTGTTGGCCGTTGCCGCGGCGACTGCCGTGGTCGCGCTGGTGCAACGTTACGGCGGCGACCGTGCCCTGCCGCCCGACACGCGGCGATTCGGCCGCGGCCCCTATGTCACCACCGAAAACCCCGTCAATCCCGAGGTGCTCTCGCGTCTCGATGACATCGTCCACCAGCTTCGCAAGGCGGCGGAAAGCCAAAAATGGTCGGTAAATTGGGCTGATTTCGACAAGCTCCTGCTTCAAGCCAAAGCGGCCGACGAGGCCGGCGACATGCCGGCTATCGCTCGTGCCCGATTGCGGGCCATTTCTTCGCTCATGTCGCAGTTGCGCCAGCAAGAGAATGCCGCCGATAGTGGGATTTTTATTTAGGGGTCTGGAAATTGCGGATTGCAAAAAATGCTTACTATTTTGCAAATCCTCGCCGCTCTATCGCCATCCCCGAGTCTTTCGCAAGAAACAGAAGCGGGACATTGGAGTTCACCCAGTGTTGAAGGAGCCGGTTGGTGAAATCTTAGGTTTTGGGTGCAGAAAACGGCTGATTGGGGTTGCCAGCCAGTCGAACAGATAGGTTGCCTTCATGGGCAACCGCCACGGATGGTTGATGAAGGCATTGCGAAGGGACGTGAATCGGTCCTCGCCCCAAAGGTTTAGCCAATAGAAGGCAATTGCCGCCAGGTAGATCAGCCGCCGAATGCTACGCCAACTCTGAACCAGAAATGCTTCCAAGTGGAATCGCTGCTT
>CAZWNM010000447.1:0-3094 GCA_964635765.1 uncultured Planctomycetaceae bacterium
TGCCGCGCAGCTTCCATCACGGCGGAATCCACGAAAGCGCCGGCGGCATCGGTCGGACCGTCTTCGCCGTCGGTCCCACCCGAAAGCAACGCAACGCCCGCCGCGCCGGCGTCGCTTAGCCGCTGCAATGCCGCCAGCGTCAATTGCTGATTGCGGCCGCCGAGTCCGCGACGCGACGACTCGACCAAGCGCACCACCGGCTCGCCGCCGCTGATGAAACACGTCGGCCGGCCTGCCGAACGCCTCTTCATCGCCAGGGCCTTCTTGGCCAATTGCCGCCCGATCTCCTCGGCGAGGCCCTCCGACTGCGCGGCGCTCTCGGCCTCGACGGCATAGCCGAGCCGTGCGGCTTCTTGCGCCGCCGCCGCAACCGCCATCGCATTGTCGGCGATGATGAAGTTTTTGTTCAGCGATTCCATGCCGCGGGCTGTTAGCCCCCGGCTATTGACCGTTTTTTGCAAATAATCGAACGCGGTCGGAGCGATGCGGGCGTCGGCGCCGAATTGTTTCAGTATTGCGAGCGCGGCTCGGGGCGTGGAGGAATCATCGGCCGTCGGGCCGGAAGCGATAGCGTCCAGCGGATTGCCGAGCACGTCGGAAATGATGAGCGAAATCATTCGGCCGGCGCGACATGCCTGACGCAGACGGCCGCCCTTGATGCGGCTCAGCGGTTTTCGGACGGCGTTGAGCTGTTCGATATTCGCGCCGGCCGCGCTCAGGAATTGCGTGACGGCGAGTTTATCGGCCAACGAAACGCCTTCGACCGGCGCCGGCATGAGCGCGGAGCCGCCGCCGGAAATCAGGCACAAGCAGAGATCGTCCGGCCCGAGCGATTCGACGATTTTCAGTATTTCCAGCGAGCCGGCGACGCCTTCGGCCGTCGGTTCATTCACGCCGGCGGGCCGAGCCGGATGGAGATGAATTTGCCGCATCGGCCGGATGCAATCGGCGGGCACGTTGACCCAGCCGGCGAGCTGCTTTTCAGCCATCAATGGGTCGCCGAGCGTATTTTCGAGCGCCTCGGCCATGCCCGCGCCCGCTTTGCCCGCCCCGACGACCACGATGCGGCGAATGGAGCGGAGCGGAATGTTTTCATGCCGGCCTTCCTGTTGACCAATGACGAGCGAATCGCCCTCGACGCAGATTGCTTTCGGCACGATGCGTTTCGGCAGCACGGCCTCGACGGCGGCCGACCAGATTTTCAAAGCGTCGCGGCGGAGGTGGTTCACTGCGATTTTACTCGATGAAAAACAGCCGCGTGCTTTACGATGAGGCGACCAATTCGTAGACGGTTCCGCGTTGCTAAATCCACTGGCGGTCGCCGCGAGCGGCATGTTCGGCTACCTCGCGGATCAATTGAACGGTCTCCGCTTCGTAGCACGGCTCGCTGGGATCATCGGGCGGAACAACCATTTCCACTTCAACGGCCACGACGAATTTGCCGCCTTGAACCAATCGCGTTCGCTTTAACCGCTTGCCTTGGATTCGCATGGTTTGACTCAGTCAAGAACCCAATTATAACCCAAAACCAGCGAGGAGCAATGTCGCAACACCGGTTCTTTGCAAAGCCGCAAGCGACGGAAGTAAAAACTGACCACTGATAACTGACCACTGACAACTTCCCACTATCGCTGCACCAATGTGGAACCTTCGATGACTTGAATCGCCACGTCGTCGATGAACGCTTCGCCCAGCCCGGTGAGCGAGAAGGTGACGGTCATCGGACCGGAACGCGGGGCGACGCGATGGAGCTCGAATTGGCGCCAGCCTTTGGTTTGACCGATGCGGTCGGCCAAGGCCTCGCCGGCAAGCGAATCGACGATCATCAGTCCGTCGTCGCCGGCCGTGATCGGCTTGGGCACTTTCACCCAGCCGTAAATGCAAACGGTTTGTCCGGCCTCGACCGGAACCTGCGGACTGACGAATTGGATCGGCGGGGTTTCAATGGCGGCTGGCGGATTTTTCGGATCGGCGGCGTCGATCGCCAGTCGCAGGCCGAGGCGTCCGGTCCGCGCGGCTTGCGGCACAAGCTCCACTGTGGTTTTCACCGTCGGCGAGGGCTGCATATTGTAGCGCCACCCGGCCTGCACCATCGCGCCGATGTCCTCGAAATCTCCAGCCGTCGCTTGATTCGGTCCAAAGCGGCCGGTGCTGAACCGATCGACGACGCGCCAATGACAAGGAAGCGTGTCGAAACTGACGGCTGCCGGACTTGTGACGGGCGAAGCCAGCCTGCCAACCGTCACGTCCCAATACGCCCGCTCGATCAAACGCAGCGAACGAACGGCACGCTCGGCGTTGAGCGCAGCGTTGGCGATATCGCCGGCGGCCAGTTGATTGTCGCACCATTGCAGGCTTTTCGCAGCCGCATCGAACCAAGCCGGCGCGCGCGGGACGTTCACGCGCACGGTCATGCGCGCGGCGAGCGCCTTGACGTTTTGATAGCGATAGACGGCCAATTCGCGCTGCAATTCGGCGGCGCGGCGCCCGATTTGAGCGGCGCGGCGATGCACCGCTCCGACAATCGTCGGGTCGTTGGCCAAAAGGACTTGGGCGGTCAAGCCGAACTCATCGAGCACGACGCTCATTCCGCCGGCCACCCGTTGATGTTTGAGCGGCCGTGCGCCGATGAGCGTCAATTCGTAGGCGTCGCTAGTCTCCGGCACGCCGGGCGTTACGAGCGTCAAGCCGTTGGCGGCCGATTGCGACGGCACGCACTGGGCGTGCGGCGAAAGCCACAAGGGCAACAAGAGCCTGGCGCGATCGGCCAAGAGAACGGTGCCGACGACTTCTCGATTGTTCGTTTCGGCCGTGGCGACGCAACTGCCGGCCGCCGCCCACGGTTCGATCACGTCGAGTTCCAGGTTCAAGAGTTCGAGGGCCATTGCCCTTTGCCGCGTTTCCACGTCGGGCGAATCCAGGGGCGTGTCGGAAGCGAAAACCAAGCCGCGACTGCCCGCCGCAATGGCCGTGTACGCCAATAAACGCATCTGCTCGGGTTCGACCGTAAGCGGCGCGTTGTAGCCGGGTTCCATGAGAGAAAGCTGGGTGCGGAGCGATTCGTTCGGCTGCGTCTGCACGGTCGTCCAGATCG
>CAZWNM010000448.1:0-3092 GCA_964635765.1 uncultured Planctomycetaceae bacterium
TCTTCCGATCTGCGGATGGACGCAGCCGAACGTATCGGCCAGCACAAACGCGTCCATGTGTCCCTTCGTTTTTATCTCGTCAACGACGTCGAGCAGCACGTCGATCTCCGTGCGCGTGCCGTCGATGGTGAAGAACGAAACGTACAACCCCAACTCCTTGGCGGCAATCGTCGCGTCAATGGCGGCCTTCTTCGCCCATTCGATCGACTTGCCGTAGGCCTTTTCCACAAACAACGGATTGCAGGCAATCTCGAGAGTCGCGCCTTTGCAGCCGGCCTTCTTGGCCATTTCGATATCCGACACCATGCAGCGGCAGAACGCGAAAATCTCGGGCCCGAGGTCCATGTCGACGATCGCCTTCACGGCATCCGCATCCTGCTGCGATACGGCGGGCATGCCGGCCTCGATGCGATCCACGCCCAACTCCGCCAGCTTCTTGGCGATTTCAACCTTGTCGTCACGAGTGAAAACCAAGCCGGTCTGCTGCTCGCCCTCACGCAGCGTCACGTCATGGATTTTCACTTTGCGATTAATTTTGAAGTCCTTGGTCACTTCAGGATAGAAATTCCAAGGGCTTACATACCACTGATCCGCACGAAACTGTGTTGCTTTCACGATGAACTCCGAATGAACATGAAACGGTAAAATAGCTTAAGGTCTGCTTAAAATTCGCGGGCATAGCCGGCCGTCCAGCCGCCGTCGACGGTGAGAATGTGGCCGTTGGTGTAAGTGTTTTCGGGATCGGTCAGAAACAGCACCGCCACGGCGATCTCGCCGGCGGTTCCCGGCCGGCCGAGCGGCACATGGGCGATCAGCTTTTGCACCGAATCCTTGAACTGGCCGTCGGGGCCGTAAAACAATTGCTTGGTGCCTTCGGTAAGGATGGATCCGGGAGCGACGCCGTTGACTAGAATGCCGTGCGGGCCGAGTTCCAGGGCCATGGCCTTGGTCAGGTTGATCACGCCCGCCTTGGCGGCCGCAAACGCGCATTGCAGCCGCAGGGGAACCAATCCGACGACCGACGCGATATTGATGATGCGCCCCGATTGTTGTTTTCGCATGATCTGCGCCGCGGCCCGACTTACCTCGTACAACCCTGTCAGGTCCACCGCCAAAATCTTGTCCCATTCCTCGCGAGGAAATTCATCGATGGTAACGCGGTGCTTAAAAGTATTGATTCCGGCGTTGTTTACCAGGATGTCGAGGCGTCCGTACTCGGCGACAATCCGTCCCATCACGGTTGCAATCTGCTTGGGATCGGTGACGTCCATTTTCATGGCGACGGCGCCCGGCGAGTTGCCGGCGGCCGGCGCGGCGTCATCGCGATCGGCATAGATGACGCGCGATCCGTTGGCGGCCAGGCAATCAGCAATGGCTTGGCCAATGCCGCGAGCCGCACCAGTCACCAAACTCACTGTTGCGGAAAGATCAACCTTCATAATGTGCGAACTCCGTCAGACGCAACCGTCGCCGAAATTTCCCATTGGGACGTCGCTTCGGATACGCTCCGAGCGACAAACCTTTCATTTTAGCTAATTGCTGCGTGGAGTTCCAGTGGGCCCGATGATTCTCCTGCCGACAATTTGGTTTCACAGGCCGCCCTTTGGCTTCCCAAGAACTTCCGCTTCCATGTCCGCTCGAAATGGCACGTTGATGGCAAAAACTCCTATCTTTCCGGGGTTTGGCGCAAATCCCATGCCAAACGCAAGAAAACTACCGGGAAAATAGGGATTTACACGCCATTGACGACGTTTGGCAGCTTTTGGCCGCGAATCGCCCGCACCACAATCCCGGCAGCGTCGGATCGCAGTTTTTGGACTGCCGCATCGCTGCACGAGGCAATGTGGGAAGTGATGATGCAGTTATCCAGCTTCACGATCGGGTGACCCGGGGAAATCGGCTCGGGATCGGTCACATCGAGCGCCGCCGCCGAGATTTTGCCGGTTTGCAAGGCCGACGCCAGATCGTCGGTCTTCACCAGCGTGCCGCGCGACGTGTTTACAAGCATTGCCCCGGGCTTCATCGTGGAAATGCTTTGCGCATTGATCATGTACTGCGTTTTCTCATTGCTCGGACAATGCAGCGTCACCAGGTCGCTCGACGCCAATAGCTCGTCAAGAGCCGCCGGCGCGAAACCGGCCGCTTCAACGGCGGCAGCGTCTGCGATCGGATCATACACCAATACCTTGCACTTGAAAGATTTGAGACGATTGGCCACCTCGCGCCCAATGCGTCCAAACCCCACGACGCCCACCGTCATGTCCTTCAAAGCAAACATGGCCTGCAGCGGCACGGCCAATCCCCAACCGCCGGCCTTGACCTTGGCCGCATTCGCCGTGATTTTTCGCGTCAGGTCGAGGATCATGGCCAAGGCATGATCGGCCACCTCGTCGATGCAGTAGTCGGGCACGTTGCAGACCGGAATGCCCTTGGCCGCAGCGGCGCGCAGATCGACATTGTCCACGCCGATCCCATAGCGAACGATCACTTTGCACTTCTGCATCGCTTCGATCACGGCGGCGTTAACCGGCGCGAATTGTGCAATGACAAAATCGGCCTGTTGGACCAACGCGCAAAGCTCTTGATGATCTTTTCCGGTTTTCAGGCTCGCCACTTCGCAGCCAAGCGGTTCAAGAATCGCTTTTTCAATATCCAGCGATGGAAAACTATAGTCGGTGACGGAAACTTTGTATGGTGCCACGAGTCAGTGCTCCTCGAACAAAGATGAATGATGGGTTGTTTCTCAACTTGAAAGCGCGTTGCCATCGGCCATGATGATCGTTGCGACGATCAGCACGGCGATGGCGAGATACATCCGCCGCCGCGGCGTGCCGAGTACTCCACGCCATTCGCCGCTGATGAATCCGAGTCCCTGCCCGCTAGTCATTTGCATGGCCTGCTGAATGCCGGCCGTCGCAGCCATTAGAACGCCAAAGAACGCATACACGATGGTGTCACCTGCTTTTCTGGTAGACTAGGGCATCGCTCCCACGCAATCACTACCATTCAGTCGGAGCGAGGGGTCTTTTTCATCGTTTCGACGGTGTAGAGGCGGCGACCGTCTCGATCGCGGCACGCGGAAACCTCTTAAC